>DRKG01000501.1 GCA_011051855.1 bacterium
CCGCCGCAACAACCGCGCGATAGGCGAAGTAGCGATCGAGCAGGAGCTCCCGATCGCCCTCATCGACGACCCAGGGCGGCAAACCCGGCGTCATTCCGCCCGCCTTGCTCGCGGTGGCGACCGCATCCCGGTCGATGCTGCGGTTGCAATCGACGAACGTACGCGGGATCTCGCTGGTCACCACCACCGCGGTGCGCCGCGGATCGGCCGCGACGAACCCCGCCGCAACGGCGTGCGCCAACTCGGGCGCTCCCACATCCGTGTTGACGAAGAAGAAGTCGCGTAGCCCCTCGTCATAGTCTCCCTGCAGTTGCCCGCGCAGCCGATCGAAGTGCCGCGCACGCGTTGCCGCATGCGGCACTTCGAGCAGCAGGTCGGGGTTCGCGGTGGTATCGGCCGCCGCGCCGCACACGGTCGTCACCACGCAGACGTCGTCGATCGAGCACAGGGCACCGGCCATGCCCAGGTTCTAGCCCGATCTATGCATGAAATAGAGCCCCCGGTGCGCGCAATCCGCGTCCAGGCAAGGAAGGCGACTGCAGAAGGCGGAGGCGTGGCCGTGGCCACGCCTAGGAGTCTGCGCCACAAACAGCCAGACGGTCGCCCCTCCGGCTATCGACCGCCGTCCGCCTCGTGCACCGTCACCTGCTCGTCCGCGCCGAGTTCGAACGGATCGGAACGCCCACCTTCCCACCGCAACTCGACCCGCTGCACGACCCCATCGACCGGCACGTAGGGAACGCGCAACACGCCGTGCTCGTCGGTTCTCAGCCGCCCCCACTGCACCTGCGTGACGCGACGCATGCCCTGCAACATCGACTGCAGCGGGTCGCTGGTTCCCCGCGTGCGGCTGCCGCGCAACACCAAGCGCGCGCCGGCAACCGGTGCGCCGTTGCGGTCGAGCAACTTGACGACCGCGCGCTCGAAGGGCTTCTGCGTCAGGCGCACACGCTTCGTCGCGTCGCGGACCTCGATCTTCTCACCGCAGTAGCCTTCGGCGGTGACCAGAACCACGACCCAGGTTCCTGCCACCAGCCGCAAGTTGGCTCTGCCGCGCTCGTCGAGCGGCACGCGCAACAGCGAGTCGCGCAGCAGGACGCGACTGCGATCCCCGGCCGACACGAACGCAACGGCACCCCGCGCGGGGCCACCGCGCGCATCGACCACTTCGAGGGCGACGTCCCGTGCCGCGATCGGCGGCGTGCCAACCGGTTGCGGCCGAACCTCGAACGGCAGCTCGCGACCGGATTCGGGAGCGAACACCGGCGCGCGCCAGTCGCTGCCCCCAGGCGGCAACAAGCTCAACCGGCACGAGTGCAGCTCCGCCGGCACGCCGTTGAACGCGAACGACCCGTCCGCCTGCACCTCGGCCGAGAACACGCGCGCATCGTGCAGGTAGCTGTTCTGCTGCAGGTGCAGTTTGCAGACCGCCGCGAGCTGGGCGATGGTGCCGGGCGGTGCGCCCTTCACCACGCCTGCCAACGGCTCGACGCCGACGCACGTGAACCGCAGCTCCTCGCCGGCGATCGCCGGCACCCTGTGGTCGTCGACGTAGAACTCCCGGCTCCACACGCCGCCGGCGACGGCGGCGCAACCGGCGGCTTTGACGAACAGCAGCAGGTTGTGCCGTTTGTCCCGCAGAGGCTCGCCGGCGCACGGCACCTCGACGACGCAGCGGCCGTCGGCATCGGTCGTGCCGAGCATACGCGTGCGGTCCCCGCCGATGCCGCGCACGCCGTCCAGCGACCAGCCGGACAGGCGCCCCACCCGGTGGGTCACGCGCGCGCCCTGGATCGGCCCACCGTGCTCGTCGACGGCCCGCACGACGATCCGCCCGGGCGGCGGCAGCGTCAGTTCGGCCTGCACGCGGGTGTGCCACAGCGGCTGGCCATCCGCCAGACGCACTTCGAAGCGGTCGTAGTGCGGACCGGGCAGTCGGTACTCGCCATCGGGCCCAGGCTCGAGCTCGCACTCGATGCCGGGCGCCGGGGTCATGGCGAAGCAGCGCAGTTCGCCCAGGTGCGCCCAGGCATCGAGGCCCGCGAGCCGACACGTGGTTTCCGGCAGCACCTCCTGGCAACGCAGCTCCAACATCGCGCCGGCGGCGAAGAACCCCTGCGGGGGCGCGACCGCGCGCCGGCCATCGACCACTGGCCCCAAGGCCCAGGCGACGTAGCACAGATCCGGCCGCAGCCGCGCAATCGCGCGCCCGCGCTGGTCCGCAGCGACCTCGACCACGTCCAGTTTCTGCAGGGTCGGCGCAACGTGCGGCAGCCCGCCGACGAACGTCACCACGGCCGAGGCCAAGGGGTCGCCATCGGCGTCGACGATGCGGCCGAAGGTCGGTCGGCGCCGGGACTGCCCGAGCAGGGTGGCCGTCACCAGCAGCAACGCCAGTGAGGATCGCATCGCACACGCCATGGGGGTCAGTATGCCGCTACCGCGCGCTCCAGTCCCGGCCTGGCACATGTCGATATGCACGACATGACGGTCTTCCTTCACCGGCAGTGTCCCCCAGTGCCCGCCACGCTGCTGCTCGCGTTCGCATCGCTGCTGCCGGGCTGCGCCGACGGCGGCGAAGACAGCGGATCGAGGGCCGCGATGGACACGCTGCGCTCGTTCCAGCGCGCCCTGCAGCAGCGCGACGAGGCCACCTGTCGCGAGCTATTGACCGCCGAATCGCGGCCCCTCTTGGCCGAGATGCCGTGGGCCGAGGTCACGGCGCGCCAACCGCTGCGGGTCGTCGACGCGAGCCTGCGACGCAACCGCGGGCACGAGTTCCTGGTCGACGTCATCGACCCCAACGAGGGCGATGCGCATTCGCAGTTCGTCGTCGTGCGCGAGTTCGGCCGACTGGTCGTCGATCTGGTGGCCACCGCGGGACTGCACACGGTCGTGACCGCGGCGACTGGCGAACCGAAGTTCGAGCCGCGGGCTCTGACGCCCGAGGACCACGACCGCATCCGCGAATACCAGCTCGCCCAACCACCGAGCGATTCGCGCGGGAACTGATGCCGTCGGGCTCGTAGCAGCGCTACGCTCTGCACGACGCCATGACCACGACCCGCAAGACCCTGATCCTCGGCTCCGGCCCCGCCGGTTACACCGCGGCGATCTACGCCGCCCGCGCCAACCTCGAACCGGTGCTGCTCGCCGGCAACCAGCCCGGCGGCCAACTGACGATCACCACGGACGTCGAGAACTACCCCGGCTTCCCGAACGGCATCATGGGCCCGGAGATGATGCAGATGTTCCGCGATCAGGCGGCACGCTTCGACACCGTCATCAAGGACACGATGGCGACCAAGGTCGACCTGAGCCAGCGGCCGTTCACCGTCGAAACCGAGGCCGGCGAAACCATTCGAGCGGAGACGCTGATCATCTCGACCGGGGCCAGCGCGATGTATCTCGGCCTCGACAACGAGACCAAGCTGCAAGGCCGAGGCGTGTCGGCCTGCGCGACCTGCGACGGCTTCTTCTTCAAGAACAAGCACGTCTACGTGGTCGGCGGCGGCGACACCGCCTGCGAGGAAGCGACCTACCTGACCAAGCACGCCAGCAAGGTGACCATGGTCGTGCGCCGCCGCGAGATGCGCGCATCCAAGATCATGCAGCAGCGCGTGCTCAGCAACGACAAGATCGACGTGCTGTGGGAGCAGAACGTCACCGACGTGTTCGACGTCGAACAAGGCCGGGTCACCGGCCTCGAACTGACCCACAGCAAGACCGGCGAAAAGCAGCAGGTCGCGGCCGACGGTCTGTTCCTGGCGATCGGACACAAACCCAACACCGATCTCTTCAAGGGCGTGCTCGACATGGACGAGACCGGCTACATCAAGACCGTGCCCGGCCGCACGCAGACCAACGTGCCGGGTGTGTTCGCCGCCGGCGACTGCCAAGACCACTACTACCGACAGGCGGTCACCGCGGCGGGCACCGGCTGCATGGCCGCGATCGAGGCCGAACGCTGGCTCGCCGAACAAGCCGGCTGATCCCCAATCAGCTCAGCCACGTTCGTCTGCGCCGCGCCGGGCGCCCGCCACCAGCGGCACGAACACCGCAAAGGTGACGATGCACCACTGCGCCGGTTCGTCGAAGCAACGCAGACCGGCCCAAACGAGGTATGCCAACGGCGCCAGCACGCTGGCGGCGACCGCGATCCGGTAAAGCGCACC
>DRKG01000502.1 GCA_011051855.1 bacterium
ACCCGCCAGCAGTTCCGCGAGCGACCGGCCGGCGGCCAGGTGCAACTGCAGGTGCACCAGATCGACGCCGGTGACCAGCTCCGTCACCGGATGCTCGACCTGCAGGCGCGTATTGACTTCGAGGAAGTAGAACTCGCCACGATCGTCGAGCAGGAACTCGCAAGTGCCGGCGTTGTCGTAGCCGACGCGTTTCGCCAGCGCGACCGCGGCATCGCCCATCTTCTTGCGCAGATCGGCGTCGACGACCGCCGACGGCGCCTCTTCGAGCACCTTCTGGTGGCGTCGCTGCACCGAGCACTCGCGTTCGTGCAACGACACCGCGTTGCCGTGCCGATCGGCGACGAACTGGATCTCGACGTGGCGCGCCGGAAACACCGCCCGCTCGACGATCATGCGGTCGTCGCCGAACGACTCCTTTGCCTCACGGCGGCCCGCGGCGAGCGCCTCGGCGAGATCCTCCTCGCGATCGACGCGCCGCATACCGCGACCACCGCCGCCGGCGCTGGCTTTGATCATCACCGGCATGCCGATCTGCCTCGCGACCTCGATCAGCTTCTCGTCACCGGGATCCTGCTCAGTGCCCGGGATCACCGGCACACCCGCCGCAATCGCCTCCTCGCGCGCCTCCTTCTTGCCGCCGAGGCGGTCCATCGCGTCCGCATTCGGGCCGACGAACGTCAACCCGGCGTCGACGACCGCGCGCGCGAACGCGCTGTTCTCACTGAGGAAGCCGTAGCCGGGGTGGATCGCTTCGGCACCGGTGGACCTGGCGGCCGCCAGTATCTTGTCGATATCGAGGTAGCTCTCGGCGGCCGCGTTGCCGCCGAGCGCCACGGCGTGGTCGGCCGCGAGCACGTGCGCGCAGTTCGCGTCGGCGTCGCTGTGCACGGCCACCGACTCGATACCGAGTTCGCGCAGCGCACGCAGCACACGCACGGCGATCTCGCCGCGGTTGGCGACGAGCACGCGCCGGAATGGAGGAAGGTCAGCCATCGGGGCGCACGACGATAGTGGCCGCGCGCCGTGACCGGAAGTCGAAGTCTCGCCCGAGTCGCGGTCCGCCGGGGTTGCCGACAATCAATTGCCGACCTGCACCTGCAACCCCGAGCTGAGCGCGAAATCGTTGAGGAACGCACCCTGACCGGGATCGTACGCCGCCCACTGCCAGAACAGGTTGTAGCCGGCCAGCGTCGGGTCGTTCGGGATCGGCACCGGCAGGCTCGCAGTCCCCGCCGCGTCGGTGATCTGCAGCGGTTGCAGGATGTAGGGGAAGTTCACCAGCAGCCGGCAGCCGCCACCGAGGTTGATGCTGGTCGGGGACTCGGAAGACGCCGGCACGGCGATCGTCAGCGGCAGCGCGTTCGCGATCGTCACCTCGAAGCTCGCGTTGCCGAGCGTCGGCTGGCCGACGTTGCCGATCACCAGATCACCCGTGCTGCCACCGCACCCACTGCCGTAGGGCAACGTGAAAGCCAGCCCGGCAGTGACCGCATCGTAGACCCACGGTTCGAGACCGTTGATGCCGTCGTCCGCGGCGAAGAACGTGCGCGCCCCGATCGACACGAAGTTCTCCATCGTCACCGCGCCGTAGCCGGAGCCACCGAAGCTCGTCAACCGGCGCGTGCCGACGGCGGTCCCGTCCGACAGCCAAAGCTGCATACCGTGGTCGGGATCGGTGGCGGCGAACAACACCTGCGAGCCGTTCAGCGCAGGCACCAACGTGCCTTCGATTGCACCCTGCGCCTGCCCCGGCGCGATGTCCAGCACCAGCGCCGCACTGCCCGGCGTGCCATCGGCGAACCAGAGTTCGAATCCGGTGCCGGAGTTGTCGTCGTGCAGGAAGTAGATGCCAGCCGAAGTCGCGGTCAGGTCCCGGTATGGATCGGACACGCCGCTGACGTCGGTCGTCAACTGCACGGTGCCCGCAGCGGTGCCATCGCTGACCCAGACCTGCTCGCCGGCGCCACTGCTACCGGTCGCGGTCATGTAGAGGAGGCCGTTGGCGACCTGCAGCTCCTTTGGGTTGGAGCCGAGGAACCCGGCCCGGATGTCTTTCACCAACACGGTTCCGGCGGCGGTGCCGTCGCTCTTCCACAGTTCGTTACCGCTGGGCGACACCGAAGCGGTGAAGTAGAGTTCACCGTTGTAGGCCGTCAGACTCCCCGGAGCCGATCCGCCGCTACCCGGCACCAGATCCGCGACTCGATAGGTTCCGGCGGTGGTGCCGTCGGTCGCCCACAGCTCCTTGCCGGTTGCACCATCGTTGGCGGTGAAGAAGCACAGCCCCCCGACGACGCAGAAGTTCTCGGATGCAGCCACGATCGAACCAGTCCCACCCGGACGGATATCGAGCAACTCGAACGTTCCGGCGAGGGTGCCGTCACTGATCCACGGCTCGCGACCATTGGTCCGACTCGCAGAAAAGATCACCTTGGTGCCGAACGCGGTGAGGCCGCGCGGGGCCTCGCCATTGACGGTCACCATGACCGTGTTCGCAGCGGTGCCATCGGTGCGGTACAGATTGTCACCGGCGCCACCCGCATTGGCATTGAACCAGATCTCCCCGTTGGCGGCCACGGCATAGTCGGGAGTGCTTCCGGATGCTCCCGAGTATATGTCCGCTATCATGGTCGTCCCGGCCATCGTGCCGTCGGTCTTGTAGGGCTCGGAGCCAGTGCCATCGCCATTGGCGACGAAGAACACCTCGTTGCCCAGCTCCCGGAACAGACGCGGCGACGAGTCCCCCGTCGACGGGTCCAGATCGGCGAGCAGGTAGGTGCCCGCCATCGTGCCGTCGGAGAAGCAAGGCTCATACGCACCGGCCCCGAGGGCCCCGCGGAACAGCACTCCCCCATTGAACGGCGTGAGCCCCTCCGCACCGAGCCCGGGGTTGCCGGCGACGAAGTCCGCCAGCATCGCGGTGCCGGCGGCGGTGCCGTCGGTCGTCCACAGTTCGTTCCCGTATCCCGGCTGGTATGCCGTGAACCAAACGTTGGACCCGACCGACACCAACTCGGCCACGGCCCCCGACGCCGTACCGGGGTTGCAGTCGAACAGTTCGTAGGTATTGGCGGCGGTGCCGTCCGTCGTCCACAGTTCGCGACCGGTCGGTGTATACATGCTGAACAGCACCACACCGCCGTAGGGGACCATGTCTCGCGGCAGACTGTCGCCGGTCCCCGGATTGAAGTCCCCAAGCATCCCGGTCCCACCCGTCGTGCCATCGGTCACGAACAGCTCGCGCCCGGTCGCCGCCGTCGTCGCGGAGAACACCGCACGCGAACCGATCGTGGTGAAGAACTGCGGCGACGACCCCGAGGCACCCGGCTCCAGGTCCGCGAGCCGGAACGTACCGGCGGCGGTGCCATCGCTGATGTACGGCTCCATGCCATCGCCGGCGTTGCAGGAGAACAACAACTTGCCATTGAACTCCGCGAACTCGTCGAACGCCGAACCCGACGGCCCCGGCGTCAGGTCCGCGACCAGGACCGTGCCGGCAGGCGTTCCGTCGGTGCGGTGCAGTTCGCTGCCGACCCCGCTCACACCCGCCTTGAAGTAGAGCTGGCTACCGACGACGGTCAGGTGCTGCGGGGAGGAGCCGAATCCGCCGGGCCACAGATCGATCGCGAGCTGCGTGCCGGCTTCGGTGCCGTCGCTCGACCACAGCTCGGGGCCGTTGATGCCGTCGGTGGCCCCGAACCACAGCAGACCGTTGAATACCACCGGATCGGTGATCGCCGAGTCGCTGGCGCCGGCGCGGATGTCCTTCACCAGCACGGTGCCCGCGACCGTGCCGTCTGTCTTCCACAACTCGTTGCCGAGTCCCGGCACTCTGGCGGTGAAGAACACCTCGTTGCCGAGCACGGTGAAGTTGGCCGGGTTGCTGCTGCCATCCGGCATCAGATCGCGCAGGATCGAGGTGCCGACGATGGTGCCATCGGTCACGTAGGGCTCGCTGCCGAAGCGGCCACTGGCATCGAACACGGCCAAGCCATTGACGACATAGAATGTGTCTATGCCACTGGAAGGCTGCCCACCGGTGGCCGACCGCAGGTTGGCAATGAGATTCTGAGCTAACAGCGTGTTCCCCGTAGCGATGGCGGAGAACGACGCGACGACGAGCAGTACCTGACGGACGAGTAACATGGCTGCGCTGGAGAGAGCGTATCCGGCCGTCTGCGTTACGGAGTTTCTGACCCGAGGCGCGGCGCCATCGCACGGCGCCGACGCAGCGACACCGTCTCACTTCGAGGATCACGAGCGCACAACCGCCGGGCCGGGCTTGCCCTGCCACCACCGCGTGCCGACGATGCCCCGGCCCCGACGCGATCGCCTCTCATGCAGAACCTCATCCGGGTCGTTCTGGCCACGGCCTCGACGCTGGCCGCCCCGCTGTACGTATACGCGCAGTGCCCACCCGGGGCGGCGATGCCGCACGATGTCGCCCTCGAGACCGTGGTGCCCGCGCAGGGGCCCGCGCGCACCCGCATGCAGACCGGCACGGCGGCGCTCGCAGCCGGCGATGCTGCCGCCGCCCGCACGCACCTGCTGGCGGCGCTCGAGTTCCATCCCTCGTCCGCCGAGATCCTGTTCGAAGTCGTGCGCGCGAGCGCCGACGACCCCGATCCGCTCGCGCTGTGGTCGGAACGATTCGTGCGGGCTTCCATCGACGACCACGGACGATTCAAGCCCGATCGCGAACTCGGTAGACGGCTGCGCACGATCAAGGCCGTGCCGCCGTTGCTGAAGCCGAGCCAGGAACTGGCCGGCAAGCGCGTGGCGGCGATCCGCGAACTCGCGCGCTTCGTGCAACGCCAGAAGCCGACCGGCCGAGGGGCCGCAGCCCGCGCTCTGCTGGTGCACTGGGCAAGCGAACTGCTGCTGACGATCGGGCAGGGAGCTCCGATTCCCGTGGCGGCGATCGCCGAGCGGGTCGAAGCCCAGCAGCACGCGTTCCAACCCGAATACGAGGTCGCTTACCAAGCGCTGGCGGAGGTGATGCGACGGAAGCTGCAGCCGACCGACGCGCCGACCACCGGTTCGGCCAACGAACAGGCCACCATCGAGAACCAGTGCATCCGAGCCGCGCGCATCCTCGCCGGGCTCGACCGCCAAGTCGCGTTCAAGGATCTCGAAGGCCCGCGCCCGAACGGCCCCGGCAAGCTGGCAGCGGATGCGCGTGCGCTACTCGCACAACAGCGTGCGCGCGCGATCGAGCAGGGCCGCGTGTGGACAGTCACCGAGCTCGAAGCGATGTCGACCAGCCAGCGGCTGGCGTTCACCGAACAGCACCGCGACTGGCACCATCCTGGCATCGCGCTGAGCCCCACCGGCCGCTACCGCATCGAGACCATCTGCGGCCACGAAACGCTGTTGGGCGCAGCCAAGACGATCGAATTGCACCACGAGCGCCTGGTCCGGCATTACGGCAAGGATCCGTTCATCGACCGACCCGGCGTGGTGCGCATCGTGCCGGAGAGGGGTGACATGGACACCGAGGGCGCACCTTACTGGTGGGCCGCTGGTTTCCAGGCGGGCGACCGCACGACCGTGCGCTTCGCCTGGAGCAACATCGTCGCGCTCGGGCACACGCTTACGCACGAACTGACGCACCGCTTCGACGGCGTGCTGCGGCCGTTCCTACCGGCGTGGTATTCCGAAGGTCACGCCGACTGGACGGGCAATCACTATGCCCGCATGACCGACAAAGACTTCGCCGAAGACTACCTGCGGCGGGGCACGGCGGCCCACACGTTCTATCGCGGCTACGGCGGCAAGGAGAAGCTGGAGCAACTGCTGACCGGTGAGATCGAGGAGTATCGCGACAACTACTTCGCCGGCTACTCGCTCTACACGTTCTTACGCACGTGGCCGCCCGGCGCACCGAAGTACATCGACGCACTGGCAAGATTCGAGCGCAACGCGCGCGCCGGCCGCAAAGACCCGCTCGGCTACTTCACCAAGACCTTCT
>DRKG01000503.1 GCA_011051855.1 bacterium
GATGCGGGCGTGCGGCGACCGCGACGGAGGCGGCACCTGGATCATCCCGGAGATGGTCGCCGCCTATACCGAACTGCACCGGCGCGGCCACGCCCACAGCCTCGAAGTCTGGTGCGACGACGAGTTGGTCGGGGGCGTCTACGGCGTGCAAGTCGGCGGGCTGTTCTCGGCCGAATCCAAGTTCCATCGTCGGCGGGACATGTCGAAAGTGGCCCTGGTCGCGTTGGTGCGGTCGCTGTTTCGCGCCGGCGTGCGCCTGCTCGACGTGCAGTTCGTCACCGACCACCTCGCGACCCTCGGCGCACAGCAGATCAGCCGCCGGGAATACCTCCGCGGGCTCGGCGTCGTATGCGACCTGGCGGTAGATCTGAGCGACCTCGAACCAGCTCCGTGAGCGAACCGGGTTCGAATCCGCGGCGCTTGTGATACGTTCCGCGGCCCCTCCGAGGAGATCCACGATGCGCGCCCTACTCACGCTCGTTCCGTTCGTCGGCCTGTGCACGCTTGTCGTGAGCGGGGCGGCGGCCGCACAGGTACCGCTGCTGGGCCAGAAGCCGAACGCAGCGGCATCGCAGAACCCCAAAGCAGCGCAGCAACAGCAGCAACAGCAGCAGGCGGAGAAGAAGCGGCTTGCGGCGTTCAAGAAGCTGGTCTTCGACCGCCGCCCGTCGTCGATCCTGAAGGCGTGGGCGACGCCCGAACCGAAACCGGAGTCCACGCCGGCAGCCGCGGCGAAGGCCGGAGCGGCGGAGCAGCCCGAGCCAGCGACGTCGCCGGCGGCGGAACCGAGGCCGGACGAGCTCCAGCCCGCCTCGGGCGTGTTGACGCCGGAGCAGATCCAGGCGCTGATCGACGCCGAGGCGAACGCCCCGCCGCCGGCGGCGCAGCCCGCGGAAGGGGCGTCGGCGAACCCCACGACCGCGACCGCGCAGCCGAGTGCCGAGGCGCTCGCGGCGAAGCGGCTGGCGCGCGAGATGGAGACGCTGCAGCGCGACGTCACGCTGGGCCGTTGGCACAAGGTCGGCGAGTTCTTCCAGACGCTGCCCGAGAAGGAGCGGAAGGGCGCCTACGAGCACTTTCTGACGGTGCTGCCGCGTCACCCCAACAAGCCGCCGTCGCGCCTGCCGCCGAACCTGCAGGAGAAGAACCGCTATTCGTTCGCCGATGTGCTGGCGATCGCCGGGCTGGCTCCGGGCGGCTTCGACAAGCAGCAGAGCAAGAAGCTGGCGCCGATCGTGCGCCGCGCGCTCGACGACGGCAGCGTGCCGGAGGAACTGGTCCGGCTGCTCGAGATCGAGGTGCAGAAGCCCGCCGAGCAGCGGCGGCTGGATCGGCGCGAGGCGGCGCTGTTGCTGGCGGCGCTGAAGATGGAAGGAGAACTCGGCGTGTTCCTGCCGACGGCGAGTGAAGCCGAGGCGAACGACGATCGCGAGGCGCTCAACCTGCTTGCGCGGCACGCGCTGGCGCGCTTCGCGAAGGACCAGCACCGCAAGTGGCTTGAGGTCGCCTGGCAGGTCACGCAAGCGGCGCTCAAGAAGGGCGACGTCGACAAGGCGCAGAAGGAGGAGGCGCTGCGGCGCGCGGTCGAGCTGGCGCCGAAGGTGCGCGAGGATCTCGGTCCAGCGTGGCTGGCCGAAAGCTTCACCAAGAGGCCGCAGCGCGGCATGGAGATCATCGCGACGATCGGCGGGCAGGTCGCCCAGGGCTTTAGCGCCAAGGGCCAGGATCCTGACTTTCGCGCCACCGGGCTGCGTCTGCAGAAGACCGCCGTCGAGGCCTTGTTGGCGACTGCGCCGGAGCTGGCCGAGCAGTGGCGGCCGACGCTCGGATTGCTCGCCAGCGGCTGGATCCAGGAGGCCGCGCACAGCAACCGCTATTCAAAGACGAGTTCCTACGGCAGCTTCATGGAGCGCGACGCCTACGGCAACGTCTACTGGGTCAACCGCCGCATGGGTGGTGGCGGACAGGTGCGCACGGTCGAACCCGCGGACTTGCTCGAAGCGCAACCCGGCGAGCGGTGGGCGAGCCTGCTCGACGATGCGCTGCGGCCGCACTTCGTCACCGTGTCGGCGCAGTTGTGGTTGAAGGTCAACGAATACGAGCGTGCCTTCCCCTACATCGAGGAGCTGGCCGCGACCAACCCGCGCAAGGCGAAGGAACTGGCCAACGAGTTCCTGCGGGTGTGGGAGGACAACAACAACCCGAACACCAACCGGCGCACCGGGTCGTACATGTACGTCTACGGCTTCAACTCGCGCGCCAACGCGATTCCGCTCACGCGCAGCAAGCAGGAGCGCAACCTGAAGGAGCTCGCCGAATACGTCGCCCGGCTGCGGGCGCTGCCGATCGGCGGTGTCGACCCGGATCGCCTGATGTCGGCGTTCGTCGCCGCGCACAGCGCCGCCGAGGTCTACCGCCTCGACACGATCCGGCAGGTGTTCGGGGAGATCGACGAACTCGATCCGGTCGTGCTCGGACGCCTGTTGACCACGATGCGCACCAACCTGGCGACGATCTGGCGGGTCCCGGCGGTGCAGGAGAAAGCCAAGACGCGGCGCTCGCAGAAGGAGATGCTCGAGCAGGTTGCCGAGGGCTACGCGACGGCGCTGCGGATCGCGCAGGATGCGCTCACGGCGCGCGGACGCCATTGGGCGCTGTTGACCGCGGCCGCTTCGCTGCTGCACGACCAGAACAACTTCGCCAAAGAACTGCGCAAGAGCAGCGACTTCAGCGAACGCCGCAAGCAGGCGTTCGAGATCTACGCCGAGGCGGCCGACCACTACAGCTCGATCGCCGACGGGCTGGCGCGCGACGAGGAGAGCGACATCCCGTTCACGTCGTGGTTCTACGCGGCACTCGGAGCGGCTGATCTCGGCGCCATCGACGAATCGACGGTGGTTGCGAAGAGTCAGTTGCCGCTCATCCGGGAGGCGCTCGAAAACCTGCCGCCGGGCAGCCGCAAGCGCCACAAGGACCGCTTCGCGAATCTCCTGTTCACGCGCATGTCGGCGGTCAAGCCGCAGATCAAGTACCGCTACCTGGAAGGCGGCTTCGCGATCGTCGATGAGGACAACGAGCAGACGCGCGAGGCGCGCAAGGTCTGGCAGTACTACCAGGACCTGCTCGGCGAGCTGCGGCTCGAGGCGGTCGTCGATGGATCGAGCGCCGTCGGCACCGAGCCGTTCGGAGTGCGCATCGACATCGTGCACTCGGAACAAGTGGCGAAGTCGAGCGGTGGTTTCCAGAAGTACGCGACCAACCAGAACGACGCCAACTACGCCTTCAACTACGGGCGGCCGACCGAGAACTACCGCGACAAGTTCCACGACGCCGTGATCGCGGCGCTGCAGGAGAACTTCGAGGTGCTGTCGGTGACCTTCAACAGCGAGAAGATGGAGGCGCTACGGCACGAGGATCCGCGCTGGCAGCGCACGCCGTACGCATACCTGCTGTTGCGGGCGCGCGGCCCGCAGGTCGACCGCATCCCGGAGATTCGGCTCGATCTCGACTTCCTCGACACGACCGGCTACGCGATCCTGCCGATCGGTTCGTCGCCGGTGGCGATCGATGCGTCGGCCACGCCCGAGGAGCGCCCGTTCGAGGGGCTCGAGGTGACGCAACTGCTCGATGAGCGTCGCGTCGACGAAGGCAAGGTGTC
The DNA here is from genome assembly GCA_011051855.1 of bacterium. GTDB lineage: Bacteria > Planctomycetota > UBA1135 > UBA1135 > UBA2386. The sequence goes on from DRKG01000503.1 coordinate 3,659, forward strand.
GCTCGAGATCAAGGCCAAGAGTCGCGGGCTGGTGCCGGATCTCGATACGTTCCTCGACCTCGAACTGCCGGGGTTTGCGGTCGACAAGGAAGTCGACCAGGGGGCTGCGGTGGTGCGTTTCTCGGACGACCAGACGCTGGTCGAGACCGAGCGCGTCTGGTTGTTGCACCTGAGACCCGAGAGCGAGACGGCGCGCCCCTCCAGTTTCCGCTTCGGGGCGCCGAAGATCGTCGGCGTGACCGCGGTCTATCAGCGCTACGACGACGCCGATCTCGAGACCGTTTCCGAGAACGTGGCGCTGCGGCGTGGACCGATCGGCACGAACCCGTGGTGGGCGTGGCTTCTGCTCGGCCTCGGTGCGGTGCTCTACCTGATCTGGTTCCTGTTCGCGAAGCCGGCACCGGCCGGCCCGAGCCAGCGGGAAGACGTGCTGCGCATGCCGGCGCACGTCACGCCGTTCTCGGTGCTCGCACTGCTGCAGCGCATCCGCTCCGTCGGACAGCTCTCCGGGCCGCAGCGGGACCAGCTCGACGCCGACATTCGCCGTATCGAGGCGAGCCACTTCAGCCGTGAGCACGGCGGCGGCATCGACCTCGACGAGATCGCCCGCCGCTGGCTGCAGAAGGCCGGCTAGCCGCGTCGTTTCGCCCACAGACCCCTCCGAAGGCCCCCCGACCGTTCTCATGACCGCTTCCGATCCCGCCGTCACACGCTTCGTCGAGACGCGCCAGTTCCTAGATCAGATCAAGACCCGCGTCGGCACCGTCGTCGTCGGGCAGGACGTCGTCGTCGAACGCGTGCTGATTGCGCTGCTGACGTCCGGCCACCTGTTGCTGCAGGGTGTGCCCGGACTGGCCAAGACGCTGCTGGTAGCGGCGGTCTCGAAGACCGTCGACCTCGCGTTCGCGCGCATCCAGTTCACCATCGACCTGTTGCCGTCGGACATCGTCGGCAGCGAGATCCTCGACCAGAAGACGCACGAGTTCCGTATCCACAAGGGCCCGATCTTCACCAACCTGCTGCTCGCCGACGAGATCAACCGCGCCGCGCCGAAGGTGCAGTCGGCGTTGCTCGAAGCGATGCAGGAGCGCCGCGTGACGATCGGCAACCAGAACTTCGCGCTGCCGGCACCGTTCTTGGTGATCGCTACGCAGAACCCGGTCGAGCAGGCGGGCACGTTCGAGCTGCCCGAAGCGCAGCTCGACCGCTTCATGCTGCTGCACCGGCTCGGCTACCTGGACCCCGAGGACGAGAAGGAGGTGCTGCGCCGCAACACCAGACTCGGCGTCAAGCGCGAGGGCAAGGGCGCGGTTGCGCGCACCGAGTTCGACGTGCTCGATGGCCAGGACAAGGGCAGCGCCGACCAGCTCGTCAGGGCGATGGAGGACGTGCAGGAGGTGCACGTCAGCGAAACCTTCATCGAGCACGTCATCGAGATCGTCAACCGCACCCGCAACCACCCGCTGCTCGAACTCGGCTGTTCCCCGCGCGCCGGCATCTCGCTGGTCAAGGCGTCGCGGGCGCGCGCGCTGATCCACGGCCGCGACTACGTGGTGCCCGAGGACCTGTTTGCGCTCGCCGAGGACGTGATCCTGCACCGCATCCGGCTCAGCTACGAGGCGGTCGCCGAAGGCCACACCAGCCAGCGGGTGCTGCAGGAGATCCTGACCGAAGTCGCCCAATGAGCGGTTCGTCGCCGAGCATTCGCAATCGTGAGGCGCACCTGCCCGGTCTCTTGCCGAAGGTCGAGCCGTCGGCGGCGCGCAAGTTCGTGATCGCGATCCGCCGGCTCGCCGACGACCTGACCTACGGTCTCGACGGTTCGCGCTTCCTCGGTTCGGGCATCGACTACGTGCAGTCGCGGCAGTATCTGGACGGCGATCCGGTCAAGTCGATGGACTGGCGGGTGACGGCGCGCACCGGCAAGTACCACGTCAAGGAGTACGAGGCGCAACGGCGGTTTCCGGCCTGGTTCCTGCTCGACACGTCCGCATCGATGGTGGTGTCGTCGACGCGCCGCAGCAAGTACGAGACGGCGCTCCAGATCGCTGGTGGCCTGGCGCTGGCGTGCCTCGATCGCACCAGTCCGGTCGGCGTGCTCGGCTGCGGCGACCGCGACGTGCGCATCACGCCGAGCCTGTCGAAGGACCGGGTGCTGCAGTGGCTGCTGCGCCTGCGGCGGTTCGCATTCGACGAACGCACCGAGGTGACTCGCCGCATCCGGGAACTGCGGCCGACGCTGCAGGCCCGTTCGATCATCGTGCTGCTCAGCGATCTGCACGAGCCGGGCGCCGTGCACTCGGCGGCGCTGCTGGCGCAGGAGCACGAGGTCGCGGTGATCCAGGTGCAGGATCCGGCCGAGGTGCTGCTGGCGGGCGGTGGCTTCCTGCGCGCGCAAGAAGCCGAGTCGGGGCGGGCGTTCGTGGCGCGCAGCCGGCGGCCGATGATCGACCAAGCACGCATCGAGAATGAGTTGCGCAAGGGCGGTGTCGACCACCTGCTGGTGCGCACCGACGAACCCTACCTGCACCGGCTGCGGCACTTCTTCCGCTCGCGGGCGATGACCGGAGGTGGTCGATGAGGGCACTCATCGCACTGTTGCTGACGGTGGCGCTGGCGGCCCAGGCGCGCGACCAGCGCACGGCGAGCGTCGGCATGCGCGCGTTCGTCGAGCAGATCGTGATTCCGGGCACCCAGCTCGAACCGGCTCCGTCGAAGTTCGGCGCGCCGGTGGTGGTGCGCGTGGTGAAGACTTGGCCGCACGGCGAGCAACTGCGCTACGACCTCGAATGGGTCGGGTTCGAGGAAGGCACGTTCAACCTGCTCGATTACCTGGTGCGTCGCGATGGCTCGACCAAGGAAGGGCTCGAGCCGATCACCGTCGAGGTCACCAGCGTGCTGCCGCCCGGCGATCTCGAGCCAGGCGATCTCGAACCGAAGACCAGCGAACGGCTCGGCGGCTACTCGACGCTGCAGGTGGTGGTCGCGGTCGCGTGGGGCATCGGTCTGGTGTTGATCCTGTTCGTCGGTCGGCGGCGCAAGCCGCGGACGGCGCCGCCGGAAACGCCGGCGACGCTCGCCGACCGGCTGCGGCCGCTGGTCGAGCGGGTGCAGGGCGGGGCCGCCAGCGACGCGCAGAAGGCCGAGCTCGAACGGCTGCTGGTCGCCTTCTGGCGAGAGCGCCTCGATCTCGGTGACGTCAAGGCCGTCGACGCGATCGTCGCGATCAAGAGGCACGAACAGGCCGGTGCGTTGTTGCGTCAGGTCGAAGCCTGGCTGCACATGCCGAACCCGCCGCGGGACGTCGACGTGCAGCATCTGCTCGCACCGTATCGCAGCGTCACGGCCGACCGTTTCCCGCCGGAGGCCGGTTAGTGTTCGCCCGCCCGTGGTTGCTGCTGTTGTTGGCGTTGCCGGTGCTGCACATCTATTGGGTGTGGCAGCGCCAGAGCGGCCGCTTCGCCATGCCGTTCGACAGCGACGGTGCTCGCCGCATGGGCAGTGGCCGGCTGATGCGCATGCTGCTCGGGGTCGGGGAATCGCTGCCGGCGCTTCTGGTGGCGACCGCCGTGCTGTTGTTGGCGTTGCCGCAGGAACTGGCCGCGCCGCGGCAGAAGCGCGCGTTGACCAACATCCAGTTCGTCGTCGACATATCCGGCTCGATGACGGCGAAGTTCGGCAAGGGTTCGCGTTACGACGCTTCGATGCAGGCGATCAGCGACTTCCTCGACTATCGCAGCGGAGACTCGTTCGGGCTGACTTTCTTCGGCAACAACTACATCCATTGGGTGCCGCTGACGAGCGACCCGTCGGCGTTCCGCAACGCGGTGCCGTTCATGCGCCCGGAGAATGCGCCGCCGCACTTCGGTGGCACCGAGATCGGCAAGGCGGTGCTCGGCGCGCGCGAGGTGCTTACGTCGCGCGAGCAGGGTGATCGCATGATGATCCTGATCACCGACGGCATGAGCGGCGACATCCGGAATGGCGCCGAGATGGAGCTCGCCAAGCGCCTGCGCCGGGACGGCATCAAGCTGTTCGCGGTCAACATCCAGGAACGCGAGGCGCCCGGCGAGATCGTCAACCTGGCGCGCATGACCGGCGGCGAGGTGTTCAACCCCGGCGATGAGCAGGGGCTGCGGCAGGTGTTCGAGGCGATCGACGAGATGACCAAGACCGAGCTCGAGCAGGGCACCGCCGAACTGGTCGACTGGTTTTGGCCGTTCTGCGTCGGTGGTCTCGGCGTGCTCACGGTCTACGTGCTGTTCCTGTTCGGCTGGAGGTACACGCCGTGGTAGCGCTGTGGGCGGCGTTGGTCGCCGCGATCATGGTGTCGCTGGCCGAAATGCTGCACGCCCGCCGCGTGGCGAAGGTGCGGCAGTTGGTGTTCGGTCCCAGCGGCCAGCCGGCGGCGTGGGCGCGCATGGCGCCGCTCTGGCGCACGCTCGCGAGTGCCGGCATGGCCTGGGGGTTGGTCACGCTGATCTACGTCGACCCGAAGGTGCACGCCGGCGAAGAGGTGCCGGAAGAAGAGTGGCGCCACCTGATCCTGGTCTATGACGTGTCGCCGAGCATGTTCTTGAAGGACGCCGGCGCCAGCGGCAACCTGACGCGGCACGAGCGTTCGCGCGAGCTGATCGAATCGCTGTTCGAACGGGTGCAGATCGGTCGCTTCAAGGTCTCGGTGATCGCGACTTACAACGGTGCCAAGCCGGTGGTGACCGACACGCGCGACATCGAGGTCGTGCGCCACATGCTGACCGAGGTCGATCTGCAGTATGCGTTCAAAGTCGGCAAGACGCGGCTGTTCGACGGCATCGCCGAGGCGGCGAAGCTCGCGCGCCCGTGGCGACCGAAGAGCGCGATGATGGTGATCATCAGCGACGGTGACACGGTGCCCGCAGCCGGGATGCCGGATCTGCCGCCTGCGATCGGCGGCACGCTGGTGATCGGTGTCGGCGATTCGCGGTCGGGTAGCTTCATCGCCGGCCAGCAGTCGCGACAGGACGAGAGCACCCTGCGGCAGGTCGCGCTGCGTCTCGGCGGCGAGTTCCACAACGGCAATCGCCGCCAGGTGCCGACCGACATCCTGTCGGCGGCGGCGCAGGACGCCCGTCGGCCGCTGATCGAGCGGCTGACGTTGCGCGAGTACGCGCTCCTCGCGGTGGCGCTGTCGGCGGCCGTGCTCGGCGCGCTGCCGGTGCTGCTGCACTACTTCGGCACCCGTTTTCGACCGGGCGTGCGCGATCGGTAACTTTTCTGCCCGATGCGGCCCCGGGCCCGCCGGAGGCCGATAGACTCCTCATTCCGCGTCGGTGGTCGACGCACACCAGCCAACATGCGCAAGATCATGCTAGTCGGATGGCTCCTGCTCCCAGTCGGGGCGTGGGCCTATCACGAAGGCCCGGGTCAGGACCGCGTCGCTCTCGAAGAGACCGATGCCTTGATCCTTGCCGCCCAGAAGGCGGCGGCCGACGGCGATTGGAAGCTCGCGGTCTCCGAATACGAGAGCGCGCTGCAGTCGCTCCCCGCGAACCCCGAGGCCTTCGACGCCAAGATCTCGCAGCGTCTGCAGGTCGAGCTCAACAAGGCCCGCATGCAGGCTGCGGGGTTGGCGACGGCGCGCGAAGAGCTCGAGACCCTGGTCGAGCAGATGCAGGCCGACGAGGACACCGACGCCGAACTGCTGGCCGATGCCCGCCAGGCGCTGGCGCGCGCGCAGTTCTACAACACTTGGCTGATGCGGCTCGAAGGCCTCGACCGTGAGGTCTGGGAGCCCGAGATCGAGTCCGCCCGCCAGAACTGGCGGCTGCTCGCCGAGCAGAGCAGCGGCGACGAGCGCGTCCGCCACCAGGAGGATCTCGAAGCCGCCGTTCGCCTGGAACGCCTCGAGATCGAGGATCTGCAAGGGTTGCCGCTGCCCGGCGAATGAGAGGGCTGCAGCAGCAAGGTCGGTCGACCCAAAGTGTCCAAGTCGAAGAAGAAAGGTCCCCCGAAGAACGGCGCCAGCAGCGGCCCGCCGTTCGGCCGCGGCGGTTCGTAGCGTACCGAACCCGGTACAAACAACAACCGCGCCGGGCATAATGCCATGGCATACAGCCATGGCATTATGCCCGGCGCGGTTGTTGTTTGTACCGGGTTCGGTACGCTACCGCGCTGGTGGCGCGATCTCGCGGATGACAGCGCCGCGTTCGTCGTCGAGCACCAGGACCGCGTAGCGGGTGGCGCCTCGGTTGGGGTCGTCGGACAGCGATGCATAGTCGAAGCGGCCGCGCAGGTCGGTGTAGCCGTCCTTGTGGAATCGCACCGTGCCGTTCGGCAGGCGGGCGAAGACCTTCACGTAGGTCTTGGCGAGCGGCCGCTTCGTTCCCGGTTCGCGCACGGCGACCTGGCCGTAGGACTCGAGGAAGCGCACGTCGAGCGCGTTGGTGAAGTACTGCCGCGAGCGCACCAGGCCGCCGCCGCGCACCTCGACCAGCACGTTCTTCTGGGCGAACTGCTGCGGCAGCGCGAACACGACCTGCGGTTCGCCGACCGGCAGGCTGTGCACTTCGCGGTGGTTCGGCCGCACGAACGCAGCCGAGGCGCCATCGGGGCTCGCGAACGGCTGCGCCGAGAACGCGAACTCGACGTCGAGTTCGTAGTAGCGGACTTCACACTCACGAAGGTTCTCGTAGCGGATGGCGATCTGCTGGCCCTCGATCGCCAGTTCGAGCGCTGGCGCGGTCGCGGCCATCGCAGCCGGCGCGCGCTCGTCGGTGATCTCCGGCGCCTTTCCTTCGGCCTCGTCGAGCTGCGCCAACACGGCGCGGAATCGCTGCTGCCAGTGCGCCACCGGGTGATCGCGGTGGCCGTTCGCGATCCGCCGCGCTTTGTCGGTGTCGCCGGTGAAGAAGAACAGGTAGGCCGCGAGGTAGTCGTACTGCACCTGAGCCGCGATCCTGCTGCTGTCGATGTGTTCGAAGCTGGCGATCGCTTCGCCGATGCGGTCCTGCAACAGGAAGTAGTAGGTGACCACCAGCCAGTCGTTGCTATCGAGGCGCGGGTGGTAGCCGAGCAGGTTCATCAACGCGGCGTATTGGCGTGCCAGATCGCGGTTGCCGAACTTGCGCACGCTGCCGAGCTGATGTGTGCGCTGGTGAACCAGCGGACTGAGTTCGAGATGTTGGAAGTGGCGCCGTTCCTTGGCGTCGATCGTCACCAGTTCCGACTGCAGCCAGGCGCCGCACTGGTCGAGGAAGTCCTGGCGGTGGCGCAGGAACTCGCGCGTCGCGCGGGTGTCGCGGTGCAGCACGCCGTAGGACCACAGCGTCGGCTCGTAGACGTGCCGCCGGCGCAGCATCTGCAGCACCTGCTGGAAGAACGCGCGATCGCGCATCCGCCAAGCGATCTGGTCGAGCGCGTGGCGCTGCAGGTTGTGGGCATCCATGAACTGCAGCACTTCGTTCGGCGTGCCCTGCTGCGATACGTGGGCCCACGACGACGTGTCGACCCTGCTCGGTTCGTCGACGACGTGCAGCCGGTGCGCCGGGGCGAACGCGGCCAGCCGGCCCTTCTCGGCGGCGTGCACCGGGTAGTGGGGGAAGTCGCCGGCCTGCGGGAAGTAGAACGAGTATTCGATCGTTCGCGTCGCGTAGGCCGCGAGCTGCACGGACACCCCGCGCGTCCAGAAGCCGTTCTGCAGCGGCACGGCGCCTTCGGGCACCTGCAGCAGCAGTTCGATGGTGCGCTGGCTCGAGGTCGGGTTGGTCACCACGACCTGGCAGCCGTAGGCGACATCGACCAGGAACTCTCCGGTCACGAAGCGGTCGCGGCGCTGGCCGTCGACCCAGCGGTAGCGGTCGTCGAGGCGGTAGAAGTTCTGGCCGAGCAGGATCGGCTCCTGATCGGCGGCAGGCTCTGCCGCTGAAACCTGCTTCTTGACCAGCAGCAACGGCGTCGCCGGGCGCAGGCTGCGTCGATCGCCTTCGGTCACGAGTTGGTGCTCGCCGGCGACAAACGGCAGGTCGAGCACACTGAGCGCGAACATCATCTCGAGGAAGCTACCGGTGGCTTCGACCAGTGCGGCCGATACGAACGGCTTGTCGACCGTGGCGGTCGCGTAGTCGACCCAGAAGTGGTTGGCCCGCGCCACGTCGGTGGTCGGGTTCTCCATGCGCCGGTGCCAGTAGTTGTGCTCGACGAACAGTCGTGTGCGGTCGACTGCGCGGTAGAGGTTCTTCGCGTCCTTGCGCTTCGCGGCCTCGTCGCGACGGGTCGCCGCGATTTCGTCCAGCTCGACTTCGTAGGCTTCGGCGTCTTCGTCGGCAGCTTCCTGTTGGTGTTTGCGGCGGAGCTCCATCGCGGTGGCCTTCTTTTCTGCGACGGTGCGTGCGGGTCGTTCGTGCGGTGGGGCACCTGTGAGTGCGGTGGCCGGGCCGGCCTTGTTGCCGGGCCGCGCACGGCCGCCTGCCTCGGGTGCCTTCGGCGCGACATCTGGTTCCGGCGCGAGTGCGCGCTTGTCCCATTCCCTGGCGTCGCTCTGCAGCTCTTTGCTCTTCAACGCCAGATCGAACAGTTGGCCGAGTACCGCTTCGGGGATCGGGTTCAGCTCGAGCGTTTCGCGCAGCATGCGCGCGACCGCCTCGCGCTCGCTGCCGCCGAGTCGCTGGGCCAGCAGGATCTTCTCGATCACGTTCAGTTGCGCAAACTTCCACGGTTCGAGCCACGGCGAGAGGTCGCTGTCCAGGAGCCAGTGATCGAGGAAGGTCTTGTCGAGCTTGTTGCGCAGGAACGGTCGCACGACGCTCCCGAAGAACTCGGGGTCCTTCTGGTACAGGAAGAAGTGCAGCTCGTGGCAGGCGTGCCGCGAGTACTGCTCGAGCTTCTGCTCGCGCGTGAGCTGCGGCCATTCGACGATGAAGGCGAACTCGCGCAGATCGTCGTTCTGGCTGATGGTCGCGAACAGGCGGTAGACGCTCGCCAGCGAGTCGTGGATCTCGACCTTCGTTGCGCCAGGATCGTCGAGATCGACCTTGCCGCCGGCAGCGACGAACTCGATGGCGCGGGTTTCGACGAAGTGCCGATCGGTCGGGAGCGCCGTCGGCAGCGAGCGGGAACGCGGTTCCAGGGCTTGCTCGTCGCGCACCGTGGTGCGGTAGACGGCCTGGTCGGCGTCGACCGCGAGAACGTGCACGTGCTGGCCATCGCCGAGTTCGGCCAACGGCACGCGCAGCACGCCGTCGGCGTCGGCACGCAGATTCGCCAGCAAGGTCGAACCTGCTGGCAGGAAGTCGAGGTTGGCGCGCACGCCGGCGTTCGGGACGTGCGTCTGCGGCGCCGATGCGCCACCGCGGTCGCCGCGCATGCGGCGGCCACGGCGGCGGCCGCCGAAGTTGCCACCGGCGCCGCCGCCGAGGCCGACCGCCTCGTTCCACGACAGCTCATCGAGGGCCATCGGGTTGAGCAGCAGGCTCGGCCGTTCGAGCATGTTGCCCGGGAACTTCTCGGCGTAGCGCCGTTCGAGCACGTAGCGGAACTCGTCGCTGAGCCTGCGGCCAGCGTGGTAGCTGCTTGCCGGTCGTTCGAGGTCGAGTGCCTGTGCCGGTTCGGAACCGATGCCGCGCAAGTCGGCGAACAGGTCGTAAGCCGGAAGGTAGCGGGTCGCGACTACGTGCACGCGGGTGTCGGCGGTCGCGTTCGCGAGGCGCACGAGCAGGTCCTCTCCGCCGGTTTCGATGGCGCGCACCTGCAGCGGCAGTGTGCGGCTGGCCGACAGGGCCCGATCGCGCCCGACGTAGTAGCGCCCGTCGCGCGCGCCGCGCGTGATGCGCACGGCGATCGTCTGGTCGAGGTCGTGCAGCACCAGTTCGTAGTCCCCCGGTTCGAGGCCACGCAGTTCGACGAAGCCGTCGGCGATCGCGAGGTGCTCGAACGCATCGTGATTGTGGCCGAGCAGCGACAGCTCACCGCGGTTCGGCGCGCTGCTGCTGCCGAGGTAGGGCACGCGCAACACCGTGCCGACGGTGCCGTGCAGTGCGTCCGGCAGCGCGCAAGCGGCCTCGCGCAGCGTGAAGCTGCCCCCCGAGCCCCCGTCCTTGTGGATCTGCAGCGACGTGATGCCGGCCAGACGGCCGAGATGGATGCGGCCGTCGGCGTCGGTCTGCAGCGTCACCTGGATGGCGTCGCGGTAGTCGCGGTGCTGCATCGTGATCCGGCAGACCCGCCCGGGCTGCCGTTCGCCGCTCTTGCCGCGCAGTTCGACGAGGTAACCGGCCTTGGTGTGTAGGAGCATCGGCACGCTGGTCTCGGCCGACTTGTCGATTTCATTGAACGTGAACGCCGCCGGCTCGGTCGCCAGTTGCACCGACTTGCCGTCGAGGTTCTGCAGCCGGGCGCGCAGTGAGACTTGCAGCGACGACAGCCGGTTCGGCACGCGCAGCTCGTGCACGAGTTCGCGGCCGTCCTTGAGGTCGAGTTCGCGCACCTCCTGGGTCGTCGCCAGGCCGTCGTGGTCGGTTGCGACGATCGTCAGCACCGGGTCTTGCAGTAGCGTGAGCGAGACCGCATGACCTGACAGCGTCAGTTGCGGCCGCACCAGCACCCGCGCGGTGCCACCGGCGACGATCGACTCGCGGTCGATGTGCACCTGGCCGTGCAGTGCGTACGACTCGGCGCGGTGTCGGAACGGCACGATCGCCGAGCGGTTGCCGGCGCGCAGCACCAATTGCTTGGTGCCGGGGTCGGTGGAGAACGGCACCAGAATCTCGCCGTTCTCGTCAGCTTCGTACTCACGGCCGCCGAACCAGGCGATTGCGTCCGGCACGTGGCGACCGGTCTCGTCGTAGACGCGCACCAAGTGGCCCGCGGCCGAGGTGCGCTCGACCATGCGCAGGCCGCCCTTGTGGATCACCGCGCGGCTGGAGATGCCGTTGCCGACGAACTCGACCACGTAGGTGCCCGGATCGCGCAGCATCGGCAGATCGAACGAGCGTCGCACGCGGCGCAGCGGCGGGTCGTCGTAGTGGTAGGTGCGTTCCTCGTTGGCGACGACGCCATCCAGTTCGATTGCGGCGTCGACCGGCTGCTGACGTTCGACGTGGTAGCGGTAGCTGTCGATCGCGAACACCTTGACCAGCAGCGTCGGCACGTTCTTGGTCTCGATTTCGATCGTCACCGGGTCATCGGCGCCGAAGAGACGTCGCGCGGTCGGCGGGAAACGCAGTTCGACACGGCGTTCGAGCCGTTCGAGGTAGGCCGGATCGTCGAGCAGCGAATACCAGCGCTCCATGTCGCCCTCGCCGCGCAGGATCTTGGTTTCGGCGAGCACGCGGCGCAGCCAGTTGGCGTCGAGGAAGTCGCTGTAGGTGTCGATGGTGTCCTCGCGCCGGAAGAAGTGTTCGAGGCACTGCCGCACCAACAAGTCGTCGTTGCCGATGGCGCGAAGCAGCGACGGA
>DRKG01000504.1 GCA_011051855.1 bacterium
CGCGCAGGTGCGGACCTACCAGGACCTGCTGCGGGATGAGCACGATGCCGATGTGCTGCAGTTCTACGGCACCAGTCGGCTGGCGATTGTCGACGCTGGCTCGTTGGCCGTTGAGGAGTTCGGGGAGCCTCGCATGTATGGACGGATCACGCCGTCACCGGATGGAGAGCTGGTGTTGGTGACGGTCTACGAGCGACCGTTCTCGTTTGTGGTGCCGCTGTATCGTTTTCCGCAGCGCACGATGGTGATCGATCGTGACGGTGAGGTGCGCCGCGAACTCGCCGTGGATCGTCTGAACGATGCGGTGCCGATTGGTGGCGTCAAGAAGGGCCCGCGCCGGGTTGCGTGGGTCCCGACTGCTCAGCATGCCCTGTATTGGTTCGAGGCTCAGGATGACGGGGACCCGCGAAGGCAGGTGCCGCACCGCGATTTCGTGTTCTTGCTGGCCGAGCCGGAGGGGACGGCGCGGTTGTGGTACAAGACGCGGTTCCGCGCCGGCAGCGTGCAGTTCGGGGCCGATGGTCGGCTGGTGTTGGCTGGTGAGGTCGACCGCAAGACGCGAATCGAACGCGTTACTCTGCGCGACCTCGGCAAACTCGACGAGCCTGGCAGGTTGCTCTATGAGCGTTCCACGCAGGATGCCTATGGCGATCCGGGAAGAGCGGTCCGGGAACGCACGCTCGACGGGCGCTCGGTGTTGCGCATGCAGGATGGTGCGTTGTTCCTCGCCGGCAATGGTGCGTCACCGCAGGGCAATCGGCCCTTCCTGGACCGGTGGAACGTGGAAACCGGCCAGAAGGAACGCCTGTTCCAATCGCGGGAAGGCTATCACGAGGCATTCATGGGGTTTGTCGGCGTGGATGGCACGGGCTTCCTGGTGGCCAGCGAGAGCCGCAATGAGCCGCGCCGGATCGTGTGGATCGACCCGGATGCGGGAGATCGCACGGTATTGCATGCAGACGTCGATCCGGCTGCCGAGTTCACCAAGCGCATCCAGAAGCGCCTGCTGCGCTACCAGCGCGAAGATGGTGTGCCGATGAACGGCACGCTCTACCTGCCGCCGTCCTACCAAGAGGGTGATCGATTGCCGTGCCTGCTCTGGGCCTATCCGCGAGAGTACGTGAGCGCCGCGGACGCCGGTCAGGTGCGGGCTTCGCCGGACCGCCACCTACGTTTGCGTGGCAGCTCGCATCTCTTCCTTCTGCTGGAGGGTTATGCGGTGTTCGACAACGCGTCGATGCCGATCGTGGGGCCGCGGCGCACGGCCAACGACACGTTCGTCGAACAGGTGCGCATGAACGCGCGGGCAGCAGTCGCCGCGCTCGCCGCCGAGGGCTGTGTCGACACCGATCGGGTTGCCGTCGCCGGTCATAGTTATGGCGCGTTCATGACCGCGAATCTGCTCGCCCACAGCGATCTGTTCTGCTGTGGGATCGCACGATCGGGAGCCTACAATCGCACGTTGACGCCCTTCGGGTTCCAGAACGAGGAACGGACTTTCTGGGAGGCTCCCGACGTGTATTTCGCCATGTCGCCGTTCATGCACGCCGACAAGATCCGTGAACCGCTGCTCTTGATCCACGGCATGGACGACAACAACTCGGGCACCTTCCCGATCCAGTCGCAGCGCCTGTTCGCGGCTCTGAAGGGGCACGGGGCAACGGCCCGATTGTGCTTTCTGCCGTTCGAGTCGCACGGGTATCGCGGCCGTCAGTCCGTGCTGCATTGCCTCGCCGAGATGATGGATTGGCTCGATACATACTGCAAGAATGCGCGATAGCCGGCGATAGCGTGTGGCATCACACGTCGGGGAGCTCGAAACCCCGGCGGTAGTGCTTGGAGACGAGCTGTTGGGCTGCGCGCGAGTTCTTCACGCGCAGGTTGGGTGCGTCCCACTCGATGCGATGTTCGCACCGCAGGGCCAGGTTGCCGAGCAGGATCGCTTCGGTGAATGGCGCGGCATACTCGAAGTTGGCCATCGGTTGGCTATCGTCCAGGATGCCCTGCAGCCACTCCTCGTGGATGCCGGGCGAGCGCGGCAACGTGTGCGGTGGCGGCGTGAAGTCGGCGAACTCCTCTTTGGGGTGGAGTTCGAATCGTTCCCCGTAGTCGGTCGGCGAGTAGAGCTTGCCACGGTCGCCGACGAGCAGAAAGCCGCCGGCACGCAGTCGAACGCCCGGCAGCAGTTCCCGTGGGGGTAGGGCGCCACCGTCGTACCAGTGCATCACGACTTCGCCGCGGTCGCCCCTGGGCGGAAAGTGGAAGCGAATCACCGAGCGTTTGGGCGCTGTTTCGGAGTTGCCGCCTTCGTTGCTGGTGGCTTCGACCCAATCCGGATCCCCGAGGCCGAGCGCAAGGAACGGCATGTTGGCGAGATGGCAGGCCATGTCGCCGAGCGCGCCGGTGCCAAAGTCCCAGAAGCCGCGCCAGTGAAACGGCGCGTAGCCGCGGAAGGTGCCGCCCTTCCTGCCGGCTGCATAGCTGCGCCATGCGGCGGGACCGAGCCACAAATCCCAGCGCAGCGTCGCCGGAATCGGGTCGATGTGCCGAGGTCTCCCGATGCCCTGCGGCCAAATCGGTCGGTTGGTCCACACGTGCACGTCGCGCACGGTGCCGATCGCGCCCGCGCGCACGCACTCGACCGCCGTGCGCAGGCCATCGAGGCAGGTGCCCTGATTGCCCATGGAAGTGATCACGCCGGTCTTGCGGGCGGCGTCGCGAAGACGCCGGGCTTCGGCGACGGTGTGCGTCAACGGCTTCTGCACGAAGACGTGCAGGCCCTTTGCCATCGCGGTCAGTGCCGGGCCCGCGTGGGAGTGGTCGGGCGTGCTGATGGTGACGGCATCGAGTACCTGGGTATCGAGCATGTCGCGCCAGTCGTGGAAGAACGCCGCCTTCGGGTGTGCGGCTCGCGCTCGCGCCGCTTGGTTCTCGTCGACATCGCAAAGTGCCACGATGTCGTGGTTCACCGCACAGGCTTGCATGTCGCTGAAGCCTTTGCCGCCGCAGCCGATCACGCCGATGCGCAGGCGTTCGTTCGCGCTCGGACGCCGCCGGGCGGCAGGCTCCGTTCGGGGGGTCGGCCGGGCTGGGACCAGCGGCGAGCCGAATGCGGCGGCGCCCCCGATGGCTGCGCCGCGGATCAGGAACTGGCGACGGGACGAACGCGAGGTCATGCACCCATGGTAGCGGCCGCCAGGCCGGGAGCTCTACCGGGGCTCTCGGCCGTGCTGGATCAACGGC
>DRKG01000505.1 GCA_011051855.1 bacterium
GACTTGCTGCTCTGCGGCGACAGCAGCACCATGCCGCAAGCGAAGGCGCCGACCTCGCCGAGGCTGACCGTGCGCTGCACGGCGGCGGCATCGCCGGCTGCGCGCACCGCACGCCGGGCGAACAACACCCCGAGCGCGATCGCGCCGAGCACCAGCGCCGACAGCGCGAGCGTCACCACTTTGACCATCGTCGGCGACAGTTCCAGCAGCAGCACGTGCCCCTTCGGCCCGACCACGAAGTCCGCCTGCGGCACCTCGACCGGCGTGAACAGCCGCCGCGTCGCACCGCTGAGGCTCTGGTTGAGCACGCTGTGGGGATTCCACGCGCCACGCGCATCCGCGGTGCCACCGACCTCGAGCCCCTTCAGGTTGACGTCGTACCACGCCTGCACCCAGGACCCGCCGTCCGCGCGCGGGAACAAGTAGTCCGGCAGGAGCGTCGCGGCCAGCGTCGTCGACAGCAGCGCGACGACGCCGAGCCAGTGCCGCCGCAGGCCGAACAGGCCGAGAAAGATCAGCGGCGTCGCCTTGGTCGCGGCCCCGAGTCCGGCGAACAGGCCCGCCCAGAGGCCGCCGACGTAGCGACGGCTGCCCCACGCGGCCGCGGTCAGCGCAACCAAACCGCAGACGGTCAGGTCGTGGCTCTGGTTGGTGAACACCGAGATCACGTGGCGACCGCCGAAGATCGCGGTCAAGAGCCAGAACCACCACAAACGCGGCGGCCCGCGGCCGGTGTCGGCATGGGTCGCGTAGCGGTGCAGCCAGCGCAGCATCAACACCAGGATCACGAAGTTGACGACGAACCACGCCTCCGCGTGCCAACTCGCCGGCAACAGGTTGAACAGCGTGAACGGCACTGCGGCGAACGGCGGGTAGGTAAACGGCTTGCCGTCGGTGCCGCGGCGGTAGATCTCCTCGCCCGCCGCCATGCGCCGGCCGCCGGTCACGTAGACGTCGATCTCGCGATCGTGCTTGCTCGCCTGCCGGTCGAACCAGAACGCCCCACCGACCATCACCGCCAGCAACAGGGGGACGAGCCACAGCGAGGAGCGCTTCACCGCCGCGTTATCGCGACTTCGGCGCCAGATGTCCACGCAGCAGGGGCGCGAAGGCGAACCGAAGGGCAAGCGAACCGCTACAGATCCGGCTCGTTCCGGTATGTTCCTTCGCCCTCCTTTGGCCACCAAACGCAAACCCTCCCCTCGCTCCCGCAGCCGGCGCCTCGGCGTCTGGCTGTTCGGCGCCTACGGCGGCCTGGCGACCACCACCGTCGTCGGCGCGCGCGCCATCGCCAAGGGCCTCGCCGCGCCGCAAGGCCTGACCACCGAGACCGACATCGCGCGCGACATCCCGTGGCGCCCGTTCGACAAGCTCGTATTCGGTGGCCACGAGATCCGCGCCGGTGACTACCCGAGCGCCGCCGCCGAGATCCACCGCAAGAACGGCACGCTGCCACTCGAACTGCTGCAACCGCTGCGCCGCGACCTGCTCGCCCAGAGCCGCAACGTGCAACCCGGCGTCCTGCCGAACGCCGGTGCGACGATTGCTCGCCTCGCGGATCGCCGCACGCCGAAGCGCAGCCTGCGCCGCCAGATCGAGCAGATCGCGCACGACCTCCAGCAGTTCCAGACCAGGCACCGTCTCGAACGCGTCGTGTGTGTCAACTTGACCTCGACCGAACCAGCCCTGCGACTGGGACCGGCGCACCGCAGCCGTGCGGCGTTCGAACGCGCCCTCGACCGCAACCAAGAGGGAATCGTGCGGCCGTCGGCGCTGTATGCCTACGCCGCCGCCACGTCGGGCATGCCGTTCGTGCACTTCACTCCGAGCAACTCGGCTCTGACGCCGGCGCTGGAGGAGGTCTTCGCCGACAGCGGCGCGCCGTTCATGGGCTGTGACGGCAAGACCGGCGAGACGCTGGTCAAGTCGGCGCTGGCGCCGATGTTCCGCTACCGCAACCTGAAGGTGCTGACCTGGCAGGGCTACAACATCCTCGGCGATCGCGACGGGCACGTGCTCGCCGACCAGGAGAACAAGCGCAGCAAGGTCGAGAGCAAGGACGCGCTGTTGCCCGCGATCCTCGGCTACCCGCTGCACACCCACGTCGGCATCGACTACGTGCCGTCGCTGCACGACCTCAAGACCGCCTGGGACTTCGTGCACTTCGAAGGATTCCTCGGCTACAAGATGGCGCTGCAGTTCATCTGGCAGGGATGCGACGCGATCCTGGCAGCACCGCTGGTGCTCGACCTGATCCGCTTCGCCGACCTGGCCGCGGCGCGCGGCGAAAGCGGGCCGATGCCGCACCTGGCGTGCTTCTTCAAGCAGCCGTTCGGCGTCGACGAGCACGACCTGCACCGCCAATGGCACATGCTCGGCGAGTACCTCGACCGCGTGCGTTCCGAGGCGTGAGCGGTACAACGCCGGCATGTGCGGCATCGCCGGAGCCCATCGCGACTGGTTGAGCGAGCGGGGGCTGGACCCGGCCGCGGCGATGCGTGCCGCGCTCGACGAACTGGCTTGGCGGGGACCCGACGGCAGCGCCGTCGAAGCGGCCGGTCCGTGGTGGCTCGGCTGCGCCCGCCTCGCGATCTCCGGTCCCGGCCGGCAGCCGGTCGCGCTCCGCAACGGTCGCCACGTCGGGATCATGAACGGGGCGCTGTTCGACGCGCGCCGGCTGTGGGCCGAACTGCGGCCGGGCATCGAGCGGCGCCGCCGGCTACCCAACGACGCCTGGCTACCGCTGCTGGCGCTCGCCGAGGCCCGCACCGATCTGTTCGCCGGACTGCGCGGCCACCACGCCTTCGCCGTGGTCGATCGGCAGACCGGCGGGATCGTGCTCGGACAGGATCTCTACGGCGAGAAGCCGCTCCACTGCTTGTTGACGCGACGCCCGGGCGAACCGTTCCGACTGGCGGCCTTCGCGTCGACCGTCGCAGCGCTGCGGCGGCTCGGCATGCCCGCGATCACCGATGCGCGGCGCACCGCCGAGTGGTTTCGCTTCGGCTGGAGCTTCGACCGCCCGCACCGGTTCTCGGCGCACCTCCGACTCGCTTCGCCACCGGTGCGCGGCCGCCCGCTGCTCCCCCCGACGCCCGAGAACGGCAAGGCCCAATGGGCGGATGCCATCACCGGAGGCGAAGTCGCGTGGCGCGCCAACGGTTCCCGGAGCACGCCACGACCCGCGCCCTCCGAACCCGCCGAAGGGGACCTCCGAGCCCTGCTGACGACCTCGGTCGCCGACAGCCTCGACAGCCCCAGCCCGGCCGGGCTCAGCCTTTCCGGCGGCGTCGACAGCAGTTGCCTCGGCCTCGCGCTCGGCGCGCTGGGACGGCGGATCCCCGCCTACCAGTTCCGTGCGGCGGAATCGCCCCCGGCCGAACGCGATGCAGCGCGCGCGGTCGCGGCGAGAGCCGGGCTGCCGCTGCGCGAGATCGACGCCGGCCCCGAAGTGCTCGACAGCCTGCCGCACCTGACCCGCCTCGCCGGTGTGCCGCTCGGCGACCCCTCGATCCTGGCGGTGCACGCCGTCGCCCGCGCCGCGTCCAACGACGGCGTGCGCATCCTGCTCGGAGGGGAAGGCGCCGACGAACTGCTGCTGGGCTAC
>DRKG01000506.1 GCA_011051855.1 bacterium
CGCGTACCGCAGCCGCTGGCCCCACGTCGCCACCGACCGCGTGCGCAAGCGACTGGCCGGGCGCGCGCCGACCGAAGCTGCCGCAGCGAGCCACTACACGCCCGAGTTCACCGCGCGCACCTACACCGCCGTGCTCGAACAGGCCGCAAGCCTCCTCGCCGCCGGCCACCGCGCGGTGCTACTCGACGGCAACTTCCCGACCGCTTCCGTGCGCGAACAGACGCGCGCCGCCGCCGCCGCGGCGGATGCGGCGGTGACGTTCGTGCACGTGCACGTCGATGTCGCCACGGCGGTCGCACGCGCCGGCCACCGCGCCGGCGATCCGCGCAACACCAGCGACGCCGATGCCGACATCACGCGCAAACTACACGCACGCTTCGAACCGCCAACCGATGGCGAGCCCGACGTGGTGAAGGTCGACGGCACCGCGCCGACGTCACACCTGGCCGATGACGTCCTGACCCGTCTGCTCGCCTGAACCGACCACGTAGACGCGCGACAGATCGACCATGTGCAGCCGGTCGCGCAGCTCCTTGCAGCGCGACGCCATGCGCAGACCATCCGCATCGGTCGGCAGAGCCCGAAACGCGTGGCTGCTACCGACCAGGACCACCTTGGTGCGCGCGCGCGACAGCGCCACGTTCAGCCGATTGAGCGACAGGTGGAACGCCGCACCGCGCTTGGACGCCGCCGGATCGCCCGCGGTCAGCGACAGCAGCACGACCTCGCGTTCCTGCCCCTGGATGCGCTCGACGGTCTCGATCGTCAGTTCGTCGGTGCCGCCGAACCCGCGGTGCTGGATCGCCGACCGCAGCAGGCGCACCTGGGCCCGGAACGGGGCGATCACGGCGATCTCGGCCGGCGGCACACGGTGCCGGCGGACCAACTCCTCGACGAGGTCCGCGACCGCCGCCGCCTCTTCGGTCGAGCGCTGACCGGGCTGCCGATGGTCGAGTCGCAACCAAACCACCGGCTGCTGCGGGTCGAGCACCTCGTCGAATCGACCGCCGGGAGCGAACGGCATGCGCCGAGCGCCGACCTCGGGTGCGGGCGCAACGGCACCGCCGTAGAACGTGTCGCTGACGAGGCGGCAGACGCCGTCGTTCATGCGGTAGGTCGTGTCGAGCAGGTGCGCGCCGTAGTGACCGTGCAGATGCTCGAACACCGACGTCGCAGCACCGCGATCGGCGGCCGCCGTGGTCACGACCGGCGGCAACTGCCGGTGGTCGCCAAAGAACAGCCAGCGGTGCGCTCGCAACATGCCCGGCAGCGCGTGGGGAATCGGCAACTGCCCGGCTTCGTCGAACACCGCGTAGTGGAACTGCTCGCGCTCGTGCAACTTGGCCAACTGGTAGCACGTGCCGGCGACCACGCAACCGCGATCGGGAAAGCGCGACCGGCGCGCATCGACCACCTGGATCCCCGCCGAACGCAGCCGTTCGCGGTTGTCGTTGGACGACGACGCCAACTTGAACAACGTCAGATCGGGCGCCAGCCGCCGCAGCGCCAACAGCGCGTTGTCGACGGCGCGATGAGTGAACGCACACAGCGCCACGCGGCAGGTGCGCGCACACAGAGCCGCGACGACAGTGGCCAGGAGACGCGTCTTGCCGGTGCCCGGCGGCCCTTGCACCAGCGCCAGACTCTCGGTCGCGATCGCGGCCGCGCCGGCCTCGACCTGCGCCGGGTTCAACTCGGTCGCCTGCAGCAGTTCGCGGGCGCGCCGGTAGCGGGCTTCGTCGCGCCGCAGCTCGTGGCGCCCGTCGAACACCGCCGTCAGCAGCTTGTCGGCGAACGCCGCCCGCACGGCGTCGCGCAGCCGGCCGCGCAGGCCGAGCGGCCGCCGGTCGATCACGTAGACGGTACCGACCTCGAACCGCGGCTCGTCACCCCGCTGGAACGGGTCGAGCCCGCACACGAGCTCGCCGCGATCCGCGTCGTAGCTGCGGTAGGACAGCGGTGCTGCCGCGTCGAGATCGAGGCCATCGCCGACCACCAGGGGATCGCCGGGGCGGAACTTCGAGGAGTTGTCGGCGACCGCGAACACGAAGGCGCCGTCGCGCTCGGCCACGAACCGCACCCCCTCGATGCACTCGCCTTCGAGCACCCGCAACTCGACCGGCTGTGCCCGCAGCTCGCGGGTGGCACGCTGTTCGTCACGCTCCTCGCGGGCGAGGAAGCGCAGCAGGCGTTGTTCGAGACTCAGTTCCAAGTGCAGGTCGCGGTGGCGGCGGCGCGATCATCGCCGGCCGCTCACGGCTCGTCCAGCAACGAGAGCACGCGCGCGGCGATCCCCAATGGCGCCGCCTGGAGGTGCAGCGCATCGTGTGCCGCCAAGAACCCGAACGCAGTCTCGTCACCGGCGAGCGGCACGGCGAGTGTGCTCAGCACGGTCACGACGCCGTCGGTTCCGCCACCGACGTCGCCGAAGATCACGTGGTAGCGGGTGGCGTTGTCCACATAGGCCGCATTCATGGCCAGCGGCAACGACTCCGGCGTCTCGTCGAGGTCGGGAACGACCTGCAACAGACGCCGCTCCTCGGCCGGCAACAGGGCGAACATCGTCTCGAACGGCGCCACCGCCGCCAGCGAACCGGCGTTGGGCGCCCCGAGCATGATCAGTTCTTCGACGACCCCGGCGAGCGACGGATCGCCGGGCGCGAAGCCGGCACGCGCCGGATCGCCGGCCGAACGCTCGAGCAGATAGCGGCCGACGAGTCCACCCATGCTGTGCGCCACGATCGAGCACCCGAAGCCGGGTTGCCGGTGGGCGAGGATCTGGTCGTAGAGCGCGTTCGCGGCGGCGGCCACCCCCTGCGCCGACGGATAGGTATAGAGCACGATGTTGCTGCGCACCGGGCGCAGGCTCTCGACGAGGTCGTCGACCCCGAGGAAGTCGAGTGGCGAACCGAGCACGCCGTGCACGATCAGCACGTTGTCGTCGTCCGAAGAACTCCAGAACGACTGCAGGCTGCCGGCGCCGAGCGTGCGCACGATCGTGCCGTTCGCGACCGCGACCTCGACGCCATCGACGAACTCCGTTCGCACCGGCTCCGTTGGATCGTTCAGTTCGCCCGGCTGGGTGAACAGGCGATGCAGCAGCGGACTCCAGGCGACGAACTCGCCCAAGCGCGTCGCCTGCACCGTCGCCGTGCGCGTCGCCGCGTCGACGGCGGTCGCCGACAGCACCTGCCATTCGGTCGTCGCACGTTCCCGCCGGAACATGCGCAGCGTAGGCGTGCCCAGTGCGAACAACACGTCGCCCGCCGGGATCGTCACCGTGACCGGTGCCGCGCCGAAGTCGATCGCCGCCGGCTCGAAGCGGAACACGGGAAACAGGCTCGGGATCGTGGCGCTGGTCGCGGTCGAAATGGTGAAGCGCGTCGACGCGCCGACCGCCCCCGGCGGCACGATCAGTTCGATCCCGGCGCCGAGCCCCGACACAACCGCGACCGTGCCTCCGGCCGGGCCGATGTCCGCCGAGGCCAGCACCGTGTCGCCGGTCCGGGCTGGAGAACTCGGACCGCCGCCGCCACCACCACAGGCGGCCAGCAGCGCGCACAGCGCCACGAATGGTCGAAAGGGCCCCCGAACTCGCATGTCACCGGATTAGAGCACAGCCGGGACGGGAGGCGAACCCCGCCGGGCGAAGCGGTGGCGGTCGGCGAGCCTGTATCCTCGCTGCCAGCGGAGCAAGAAAGCCGCGAAAACGTGGCGGTCCCCGCCGCATCCTCCCGCCGGAACACCAACGGCCGCATCCATCTCGCCAGAACCAAGCATGAGACTCCTTCGACTCACCTCCCTCCTCCTCGCCGCGCTCGCCATCTCCGCATGCAGCAGCAGCGGTGGCGGTGGCGCGACGCCGCTGACTCCGGCGACCTACGTCGGCACCTGGTCCGGCACCTGGACCAACACGACGTTCGCCAGCACCGGCGCGGTCAACGTGACGGTCACCGAGAGCGGCGGGCAGTTGACGTTCGCGTTCGACATGGACGGCAACGTGTTCGGCGGCTCGAACCCTCCGGCGGAGAACTTCACTGCGACGATCAACACCAACGACGCGACGCTGGCCGCCACCACGTCGAGCACCTACGGAACCGTGACCGCCAAACTCAACGGCGACGGTTCGTTCACGATCAACGGCACGGCGATCCCCGGCAGCGTCGATACGTTCTCACTGACCGGCACCTGGAACGCGACGACCATCACCGCGAACGTGACCATCACCTTCGACGGCGGCACGACGGCGCCGGCCAACGGCACCGCGACGCTCACCAAGGTGTGACGCGCGCGCGGCCGACGAAGACGGCGGCCGCGAGCATCGTCCCGATCACCAAGAACGGCGCGAGCACCAGCAGGGCGGCCGGCGGCGCGAACGCGCAATCGAAGCCGAGCACGCTGCGCAGCGGGCCGCGCGTCCACGCATGACCGAGCAGAATGCCACCGGGCACGCCGACGAACGCGCCGCCGACGCCGACGGCGAGCGCCAACCGGCGCCGCACGCACCGCCACTCCCGATGGCCCGCTCCGACGGTTTCGAGCAGGCGGGCGGTCGGGCGATTGTGCCGTTCGTCGAGCCACCACAGCAACCACAGGGCGAAGACCGCCGAGGCGGCGAACAACCCGACCACCGCCGCGATCGTGTCGAGCGCCGCTGTCGAGGCCGCCATCAACCGTTCTCGGGTCGCGACGGCATCGAGCACCAACGCACCGGCCGGCAG
>DRKG01000507.1 GCA_011051855.1 bacterium
AACCCGAACGATGCGCGAGATCGAGGTGACGGCGAACGAGGCTGGCCAGCGGCTGGACCGGTATCTGCGCAAGCTGCTGCCAGAGGTGGCGCTGGGCGCGATCTTCAAGCTGCTGCGGCGCGGGGCGATCCGCGTCGACGGCGGCAAGGCCAGGCCGGACCTGCGGCTCGAGACGGGCATGTTGCTGCGGCTGCCGGATTCGGTCGAACCGGTGGCGGCGCCTTCGCCCGGAACTGCGGCCGGACCGTTGCCGGTGCGCCGGTTGTTGCCGCGGGTCGTGTACCGCGACGACGCGCTCTTGGTGGTCGACAAGCCGGCGGGTCTCTCGGTGCAGCCCGGCACCGGGCACGCGCACGATCTGCTGGACTGGCTCGGTGCGCAGCCGTTCGGCGTGCGCACCGCCACCTACCGACCGGCTCCCGTGCACCGGCTCGACCGCGGCACGTCGGGCCTGTTGGTCATCGGGCTCACGCCAGCCGCGTCGCGCGCGCTGTCGGCCGCGTTCCGCGAAGACCGGGTGCAGAAGGCGTATCTGGCGGTGGTAGCGGGTGTGCCGGAGCCCGCGACCGGCGAGATCGACGCGCCGCTGTGGCTGCGAACGACGGCCAGAGCCCACCAGCCGAAGGTGCTGGTCGACCCGCGCGGCAAGCCGGCGCGCACCGGCTACGAGGTGTTGCAGAGCGGTCGCGGCCGCGCGCTGTTGCGCCTCGTGCTGCACACCGGGCGCACGCATCAGTTGCGCGCCCACCTCGCGCACCTCGGCCATGCGATCGTCGGCGACGCCCGCTACGGTTCGCAGATCCGCCAGCGCGGCGACGGTTTTCTGCTGCACGCGGCCGAGCTGTTCTTGCCACACCCGAGCACCGGCGAGCGGTTGGCGTTCACGACGCCCCCACCGCAACGGCTGCTCGACGCGGTGCAGAACGGCTGATGCGCACACCGTCGATACCTGATACACCCGCCCGCGATGTCCGCACCCGACCCCCGCAACGCCGAACGCGCCCGCCTGCAGCACAGCGCCGAGCACCACCACGACTGGCTTCGGTGGGGGCCCTATCTGTCCGAGCGGCAGTGGGGCACGGTGCGCGAGGACTACTCCGGAGACGGCAGTTGCTGGAACTTCGTGCCGCACCATCTGGCGCGCAGCCGCGCCTACCGCTGGGGCGAGGACGGCCTGTTCGGCTTCACCGACATCCGCTGCCGGCTGTGCTTCTCGCTGGCGCTGTGGAACGAACGCGACCCGTTCCTCAAGGAACGACTGTTCGGCCTCGGCGGGCCCGAGGGCAACCACGGCGAGGACGTCAAGGAGGAGTACTTCTACCTCGATGCGACACCGACGGCGTCGTGGCTGCGCTCGCTCTACAAGTACCCGCAGCGGGCGTTCCCCTACAGCGACCTGTTGGCCGAGAACCGCCGACGGGGGCGTGACCAGCCGGAGTACGAGCTGCGCGACACCGGCGTGTTCGACGAGAATCGCTACTTCGACGTCGAGGTGAGCTACGCCAAGGCCGGGGTGGACGACGTCTGCATCCGCGTCGACGTGCACAACCGCGGCCCCGACGAAGCCCGCCTGCACGTGCTGCCGCAGTTGTGGTTCCGCAACACCTGGTCGTGGGGGCGCGAGGGCGAGGGCTACTGGCCGCGCGGGCGGATCGCCAAGGCGGACGAACGCACCCTGCAGGCCGACGGCGCCGAACTGCGCATGACGCTGGCTCTCGACGGCTTCGACGGCGACTACCGCGGCGTGCTCGCGACCGAGAACGAGACCAATGCGTTGCGCCTGTTCGGCCTCGACAACGCGGGGCCGGTGAAGGACGCGTTCCACCAGCACATCGTGTTCGGCCAGGCCGATGTCGTCGCCGCCGATGGCGTCGGCAGCAAGTCCGCGTTCCACTGCGTGTTGACCATCCCGGCGGGCGCCAGCCGCCGTCTGCAGCTTCGGCTTCGGCACAGCGAGCTCGCCGGCGAGCCGTTCGGGGCGGGCTTCGATGCGACCTGCGCCGCGCGGGAACGCGAGGCCGACGAGTTCTATCGGGACCTGATCGGCGGCGACCGCGACGACGAGGTGCAACGCATCCAGCGTCAGGCCTACGCCGGGTTGGTGTTCTCGAAGCAGTTCTATTGGTACGACGTGCGCACGTGGCTGGAAGGGGATCCGGCGCAGCCGCCGCCCGATCCGCGCCGGCGCTCGGGCCGCAACGCCGACTTCACCCACCTCTACAACCGCGACATCGTGTCGATGCCGGACAAGTGGGAGTATCCGTGGTACGCCGCCTGGGATCTGGCCTTCCACATGATCCCGTTCGCGCAGCTCGACGCGGAGTTCAGCAAGCACCAGTTGTTGCTGCTGCTGCGCGAGTGGTACATGGCGCCCAACGGCCAGATCCCCGCCTACGAGTTCGCGTTCCACGACGTCAACCCGCCGGTGCACGCCTGGGCTTGCTGGCGCGTCTACAAGATGACGGCACCGCGCGGCCAGCGCGACGTGACCTTCCTGCAGCGCGCCTTCCACAAGCTGTTGCTGAACTTCACCTGGTGGGTCAACCAGAAGGACCTCACCGGCAAGCACGTCTTCGGCGGCGGGTTCCTCGGTCTCGACAACATCGGCGTGTTCGACCGCAGCCAGCCGCTGCCGACGGGTGGCCATCTCGAACAGGCGGACGGCACCGCGTGGATGGCGTTCTACTGCGGCACCATGCTGAGCATCGCGCTCGAGCTGGCGCACCACGATCCGGCCTACGAGGACGTCGCCTCGAAGTTCTTCGAACACTTCGTCGCGATCACCCACGCGATCAACACGCTCGGCGGCAGTGGCCTCTGGGACGACGAGGACGGCTTCTACTACGATCAGATCCACAAGGGCGGCAACGATTCGGAGCGGCTGAAGATCCGTTCGTTGGTCGGCCTCTTGCCGTTGTGCGCGGTCGAGGTGCTGAAGCAGGAACGGCTGCAGGCGTTGCCCGGCTTCTACCGGCGCATGCGCTGGTTCCTCGACAACGAGCAGGAACTGGCCCGGCACGTGACCTTCCGCGAACACGGGGAAGCCACGCGCGTGTTGCTGGCGGTGCCGTCGAAGGAGCAACTGGTGCGGGTGCTCGGCTACCTGCTCGACGAAACCGAGTTCCTGTCGCCCTACGGGGTGCGTTCGCTGTCGCGCGTGCACAAGGATCACCCGTTCGTGTTCCGCCACGGGGACGACGAATACCGCGTCGACTACACGCCGGCCGAGAGCAACACGCAGATGTTCGGCGGCAACAGCAATTGGCGCGGGCCGATCTGGTTTCCGACCAACTTCCTGCTGATCGAGGCGCTCGAACGATACGGCCGTTTCTACGGCGAGGAGCTCAAGGTCGAGTGTCCGGTCGGGTCGGGCAGATGGTGCACCTTGCAACAGGTCGCCGACGAGCTGGCCGCCAGGTTGACGAAGCTGTTCCGCCGCGGGCCGGACGGCATGCCGCCGTTCGCCGGCGACGACCGGCGTTTCGCCGACGACCCGCACTATCGGGACCTGATCTGGTTCTACGAGTTCTTCGACGGCGACAACGGCCGCGGCTGCGGGGCATCGCACCAGACCGGCTGGACGGCGCTGGTGACTCGCTGCTTCCGGTAGCGGGTCGGCCGGGTCAGCGCACCGTGATTCGCTCGGTTTGCACCGTCGGTCCGAGCACCATCGTGCGGTGCACGCGCGGATCGCCGTTGACGAACACCTCCAGCAGGTAGGTGCCGGGTGCGACCGGTTCGCGGGGCCAGATCGTGCCCTTGGCGGGCACGTGGTCGAGTGCGGTGACGAAGCGGCCGTCGGCGGTCCGCGCGGACCACTTGCGTTGCACGGCGGTTTCGCCGGCGCGGTTCAGCGTGATCGTGACGTTGCCGTGCACGGCCGGGTCGAACGGTGCTCCGTTGGGTTCGAGCAGGTCGAGGCGCAGCGCGC
>DRKG01000508.1 GCA_011051855.1 bacterium
ACCCCGGTCCAGATCCTGCGGGTGCGACGCGGTCCGGTCTGCAAGGCCGAGAGCGGCACTCCGGCGGCCGGCCGGCCATCGGCGTGGCGCACCGCGATGCGCACCTGTTCGTCGGCCTGCAGCAGCAGCCGGTGCGTCGCCGGGCTGCGCGCGACGGCGGCAAAGCCGAAACGATCCGCGTGCCGCGCCGCCACCAGCAGCCGGCCGCTGCCGCCCGGCAGCGTCACGCGGCCGTCTCGGTCGGTGCGGGTTCTGTCGCCGAAGCGTTCGGGGATCTCGAAACGGTTGACGCTGGGGTCGAGCCGTTCGGCGGCGAAGTAGACCTCGGCGTCGGCGACCGGTCGCGCCGGATCGCCCGCCACCACCACCAGGGTAGGGCCCGGCCCGCTGGCAGCGTCGGCGGCGGTCGCGCGGCCGGCCACGTTGGTGCGCTCCACCTCCGGGGCCGGCGTTGGGCTGTGTGCGTCGGGAACGTCCGCTGCGGGCGCGGCCGTCAGCGTCGGCGATGCGGCCGGGGAACGGCTCGGGGGCGGTGGCACGGCCGCCGGGGCCAGCCACCATGCGCACGCGGCCACCCCGAGTGCGCCGGTGAGGACTGCGAACACCCATCGCATCGCCGGTTTGTACGCGGAAGGTCGGGAACGTGGGAGGCGGACGCCGCGCAAAGCGGGTAGAAAACCGGGTGGGTGACTCCCACAACGTCCGGTGCACGGTCAGGTTCGCCGGGCGGAACTACCGATGATGTCGACGATCGGCAAGGCGGTGCATTGCTCCCTGCGCGGACTCGCATACCATGCGGGGGGTGATTCGCTTTGCGAGGCAAACCAAACGTGACCACCGACCCCAGCCCCGTTCCCGAACCGCGCCGTAGTGCGCTCGCGTCGCTGTCGCTGCTGCTGCTGGCGATGCTCTGCAGTTGTGGCGGCTTCGAGGACAAGCGCATCCGCGAATTGCTGCACGAGAAGGGGTTCGGCGCGCGCGCGACGGGCGATGCGACCCGCGAGAACTACCTCGGCGGCTACGACCTGGTGGCGTTCGTCGTGCCGCCCGAAGTGTTGCTCGACCCCGCCGGCGCGCAGCTCCAGATCCTGACGCAGGGGCAGCGTGTCGGGCTGGACGGCACCATCTTCGTGCCGCTGGTCGGGCCGGTCTACGCGCTCGGCAAGACCGAGGCCGAACTGGCGGCGCTGGTGCGCACGCAACTGCGTTCGGTGCTGAAGTTCGACGTCGACCTGCAGGCGCGCATCCAGGGGCAGAAGCACTTCTACGCGATCGGCGAGGTGGGCGCGAAGGGGCCGATCCCGATGGTGCCCGACATGACGTTGATCGACGCGGTGTTCCGTGCGCGGTGGACGCCGTTGGCCAATCTCGGCCGCGTCTACCTGATCCGGCCCGATGCCGAGCATCCGCTGGTCATCGACGTCAACGTGCGCGAGATGCTGACCACCGGCTACACGGCCGCCAACCTGACGATCCGCGAGCGCGACATCCTCTACGTGCCGCCGACGTTCCTGGGCATGGTGGCGCGCCTGCTCGAACGGCTGTTGCAGCCGGTGGCGCTGGCGGTGCGCACGATGCTGGGTGCCGCGCAGATCACCTTCGCCTACGACATCCTCACCGGCGAAGCCGTCAACAACCGTCTGTTCTTCCGGTTCTGAGTCGCGACGTGAAGTTCTCTACGACCAGAACGGCTGGGTTCGAGGTGCTGCGATGACGCAGACCGAACTGCCGCAACTGTCGTTGCAGCGCTACGTCGACCTGATTCGACGGCGGCGCTGGCAGCTCGTGCCGATCTCTGTGCTCGGGCTGTTGATCGGCGGTTTGGTCGCCTTCTTCATTCCGCGCTACTACGTCGCCGAGACCGTGCTCGAGCACAATCGGGTGCCGGGCAAGGTGGACGATCCCGAGGATCCGTTCGGGGTGATCGTCGCCAACGCGCGCGAGACCATCGAACTCGCTACCAGTGCGGCGCTGGTCCAGCTCGGCTGGCCGGAGTATCTGGCGCTCGACGACTACGGCCGCGACCAGTTCGCGCGCGAGGTCGAATCGCGCATCGAGGTCAACGACGCCAACCGTTCCAAGGAGCGTTCGTTCGCCCTGTTGCGGGTGCGCTATCGGGATCGCGATGGCCAGCGTTCCGCGGATCTGCTCAACAAGGTCGTCGAGCTGTGGATCCGCGATCGCATCGAGGCGCTGCGGCAGCCGGCGAAGGAGCAGAGCCTGTTGGCGCGGCAACGGGCCGAAGCGGCGCTGAAGACGCTCAACGGTTTCCGGCGCGAGTTGCTGTCGTTGCAGCGCCAGTATTCGATTCGGCCGAACGTCAGTTTGGACCTGCAGCGCGAGGACTTCGACCGTCAGGTCGAGCAGCGCGACGCCCGCGCCCGGCAACTGCGCGCCAAGCGGGCGGAGCTGGTGCGTCTGGAGACGCAGTTGCGCGCCGACCGGGAACTGCTGGCCGAGACCCCGGACCGCGTGCCGGCGCAGTCGGCGACACTCTTGCTCGAAGCGGCGAAGGAGGCCAAGAAGAACCCGGCGATCGCCAAGGTGCTGGCGGCGATGGTGGTCGCGGAGCGCGAATACACGGGTTCCTACCAGCCGGGCACCCGCCAATGGTTCTCGGCCAAGCGTCGCTACGAGATGGCGCTGCAGCAACTGCGTTCCCTGATGCCGGTCGCCGAGGCCGACCCGGACGGCATGATGCCGAACCCGGAATACCTCGCGATCCAGAAGCGAATCGCCGCCAACGACCTCGCGCGCGAGCAGCTCACCGGCGAGATCGAGGTGCTGCAGCAGGCGGCGGCCAAGGACAAGCAGCGGCTCGACGCCCTGGCCGAGGGCTTCCAGCAAGTGGAGTTGAAGCTGCTCGACATCGAGAACGCCGAGAACCTGCTGGCGGCGGCGCGCGCCGACGAACAGGATGCCGACAAGGTGCTGGGGTTGCTGACGCGCCAGGTGCCGGTGAAGGTCACGCGCGAGGCGAAGGTGCCGCCCGAGCCGACCGAGCCGAACATCCTGGTGGTCGCGATGATCGGCTGCGTGCTCGGCCTCGGGGCCGCGATCGGCCTGATCCTGGCGCTGGACTTCCTGCAGGGAACCTTCAAGACCGTCGAGGACGTCGAACGCGGCCTGACCGTGCCGGTGCTCGGCGGCGTCAGCCACCTGGAGACCTTCGAGGAGCGCCAGCAGGCGATGCGCAGCCGCCGCCGGGCCTCGGTGGTCGCCGCGGTCGCCCTGTTCCTGATCACCGCGGTGGTGTCGGTGTTCTACATCGACCCGACGCGCCTGCCGCCTGTGGTGCAGAGGATCCTGGCGATGCTGCTCGGCGCCTGACCTTCACGACCGATGCGCGACCTCATCGTCTTCGCGATCGTCATGGCGATGATGCCGACGGCCTTCCGGCGCCCGTACATCGGCATGCTGCTGTTCAGTTGGCTCGCCTACATGCGGCCGCAGGATCTGTGCTGGGGCTTTGCCCGCACCATGCGGCTGTCGTTCTTCGTGTCGATCGCGATGTTGCTCGGCTGGTGGGCGAACGAACAGGGCCGGCGGCGCTTCACCCACTGGGAGCCACGCACCGTGATGATGGCTTTGCTGACGGTGTTGATCGCGATCAGCTACGTGCAGGCCAAGGTCCAGGACGAGTACACCAACCGCTACTTCTTCGAGTACGTCAAGATCGTGATGATCGCACTGTTCACGGTCGGCCAGTGCGACACCCGGGAACGCCTGCGCGGCATGTTCTGGGTGATCGCGATCTCGCTCGGGTTCTTCGGCGTCAAGAGCGGGCTGTGGGGGGTGTTGACCGGCGGTGGCAGCCAGATCCTGCGCGGCCCCGGTGGCATGCTCGAGGACAACAACGACTTCGCCTTGGCGTTGGTGATGAACGTGCCGCTCTTGTGGTACATGGGCCTCGGCGAGAACAAGGCTTGGGTGCAGAAGGCGACGCGCGCGGCGGTGGCGCTGACGGTGGTCACCGTGCTGCTGACCCACAGCCGCGGAGCGTTCCTGGCGCTGTCGTGCACGTCGCTGTGGATCGCGTATCGCTCGGGCAAGCTGTTCCGCGCGATGATGGTGTTGTTGCTGCTGGCGGCGTTGTTTCCGTTCGTGGCTCCGGACCACGTGCTCGAACGCCTGGCGTCGATCGGCGACACCAAGGAGTCGTCGGCGAACGCGCGCCTGACCGCGTGGGCCACCGCGCTCGAGATGATCAAGGACAACCCGCTCTGGGGCGTGGGCATGCGCAACTTCCAGCCGCGCTACCCGGACTATTCGGTGGTGCCGCTCGGGGCGGGATCGCACACCTACGTGGCGCACAACAGCTACTTCCAGATCTGGGCGGAGAGCGGTTCGCTCGCGTTCCTCGTCTACCTCGGCGTGCTCGCGTCGGTGTTCGTGACCTTGGGGCGCATCTACCGGACCTGCCGCCACCGCCCCGACATGGCGTGGGCGATGAACTACGCCCGCATGATGGAGGCGACGACGGTCGGGTTCTCGGTCGGCGCGTTCTTCCTCAATCGCGGCCACTTCGACCTGTTCTATCACTGGCTGGCACTGGTCGCCGCGTTGAACCTGGTCACGGCCGCGCACTTGCGAAGGTCGCCGGTGGCGCAGCCGGTCGGCGGCGAGCGGCGCGGTGCCGGCGTGGTGCGCGTGGCGATGCCGGGACTGCGGCCGCGGCCGCTACCGGTGTTCGGTCGCGACGGGCGCGGGGCCGCCGGCGGCGCGCCCGCGGTGGCGTTCAAGAGTCGCCGGGGGTGGCGCTGATGTGCGGCATCGCCGGTCTGTTCGCGTTCGATCGCGACCGCGCGGTCGACGCGGAACTGGTGCGCGGCATGGGCGAACGCCTGCAGCACCGCGGCCCGGACGGCGAAGGGCGCCGCGCCGGCCCCGGTTACGCGCTCGCGCACCGACGGCTGGCGATCGTCGACCTCGCCAGCGGCGCGCAGCCGATGGCGACGCCGGACGAACGGGTCTGGGTCACGTTCAACGGCGAGATCTACAACTACCTCGAACTGCGTCGCGAACTCGAGGCGATCGGTGTGACCTTCCGGACCCGGAGCGACACCGAGGTGCTGCTGCACGGCTACCGGCAATGGGGCACGCAGCTGGCGAGCAAGCTGCGCGGCATGTTTGCGTTCGCGATCGTCGACGAGCGCGAGCACCTGCTCTACGGAGCGCGCGATCGGCTCGGCAAGAAGCCGTTCTATTGGTGCGAACACGATCGCCAGTTCGCCTTCGCCAGCGAACTGAAGGCGCTGCGGCGGTTGCCACGGCCGTTCCGCCTGCGCGCCGACGCGATCGCGCAGTTCTTGGCGATGCGCTACGTGCCCGACCCGCTGAGTGTGTTCGCGGGTGTGCACAAGCTGCCGCCGGCGCACCAGGTGGTGGTGCGCGGCGGCCGGGTCGAGGTGCAGCGCTATTGGCGGCTGCAGTTTGCGCCGGACGATCGCTCGGCTGCCGAGCATCGCGACGAGGTGCTGCAGCAGCTCGACGATGCGGTCCAGGTGCGACTGATGGGCGAGGTGCCGCTGGCGCCGTTCCTGTCGGGCGGCATCGACAGCTACGCGGTGGTCGATTCGATGACGCGCACGCTCGGCCGGCCTGTGGATGCCTGCACGGTCGGTTTCAGTGACCCGCGCTTCGACGAACGGCAGGGGGCGCGCGAATCGGCGGCGGCCTGTGGGGCGGTGCTGCGCGAGGAGCTGCTCGACGTCGATTCGCTGCTGGAGCTGGACTGGCTGGCCGAGACCTACGACGAACCGTTCAGCGACAGCAGTGCGGTGCCGACCTACCACGTCAGTCGCTTGGCGCGCCGGCACGTGACCGTCGCGCTGTCGGGCGATGGCGGCGATGAAGGCTTCGGCGGCTATCGGCGCTACCTGTTCGACGTGCGTGAGAACCGCGTGCGGCGCCGCCTGCCGCAGTCGGTTTGGCAGGTGTTGGGGCGGCTCTATCCGAAGCTCGACTGGCTGCCGCGCTGGCTGCGCGCCAAGCGCACGTTGCAGAACCTCGCGCTCGATCCGGCCGAAGCCTACGCGCGTTCGGTCAGCACGCATCTGCCCGAAGAAGTGCTGGCGGTGCTGCGGCGCGAACACCACCGGGCGGCCGGCGATCCGTATGCGGCGTTGCTCGCGGCATATCGCGCGAGCGACGCCGTGCATCCGTTGCACCGGGCGGTCGCCACCGACCTCGAGACGTGGCTCCCCGGCGACATCCTGGTCAAGGCGGACCGCGCGTCGATGGCGGTGTCCCTCGAAGTGCGTGCGCCGTTCCTCGACCATCACCTGCTCGAGTCCGCCGCGACGATTCCGGCGGATTGGCACCTGCACGGCGGCCGCACGAAGGCGTTCCTGCGCGATACGCTGGCGCAGCGGCTACTGCCGGCGGCGCTGTCGCGGCGCAAGATGGGGTTCTCGGTGCCGCTGCGCGCGTGGTGCCGCGGGCCGATCGGCGACGCGGTCGAAGCGGTGCTCGGTGAACCGCGGCTCGACGAGTGGCTCGATACCGACGTGTTGCGCGGCCTGTTGCAACGCCATCGGCAGGGGGTCGGAGACCACGCCGAGATGCTGTGGGCGGTACTGGTGCTGGCGCGCTTCCTCGAACGTTGGGGGCGCGACGCGGCGTGAAGGTGGTCACGTTCAGCAACCTGTTTCCGTCGTCGGTGATGCCGACGCACGGCTCGTTCGTCTACGAACGCATGCGTCGGGTGGCGGCCGCCGGCGACTTCGCCTGGTCGGTGGTCGCGCCGGTGCCGCGTGTCGTGCGGCCGCTGCGGCGGGG
>DRKG01000509.1 GCA_011051855.1 bacterium
GCAGCGAATCGACATCGCCCTCCGATGACAGGATGCCCTCCTTCGCCAGTCGCAGCAGCAGCGAGTAGACCTCGTGCAACGGCAGCCCGAGCGCGCCGACCAGCGAGCGCGGCGTGGTGTCGCCGTTGATCTGCGACAGCAGCTTGATCTCGAGCACGCCGAGCGCGACGTCCCCCATGCGCGCGAACATGTCCGCCTTCGGCTCCAACGGCGCGTCGGGATTCGGGAACACCGTCAGCATCTGCTTCCAGTCGTCGACCAGCTTGCTGCCTTCGAGCAGCAGCGAGGTGACGCCGAGGCGCAGGTCGTGCTCGGTGGCGAACTCGGGCAACTGCTCGAGCTTCTTGTAGTAGAAGGCGTAGGGCTCCTGTTCGCGCATGAAGTCGAACAGCACTTCCTTGCCGAACATGCGCAGCAGTTCGCGCACGTCCTCGGCGCCGAGCGCCCCCTTGTCGACCAGCGTCAGGATCACCGGCACCCCGTCGTTCGCCCGCCGCGCCTCGGCCTCGGCGATCGCGGTCTCCGGGATCTCGCGGTGGTGCATCGCATCGCCGGGCAACACGCGCCGGATCAGGTGGTGCGGATCGAGGAAGAAGATGCGGCCGTCCTTGAGGTAGATGTCGAGCCGGTTGTCGCCCTTCTCCAGGCTCAGGCACCCAAGGTGCTTGCCGGCGGCGAGCATCTGCATCACCTCCTCGACCGAGATGAAGTCGGTGCGGCCGGCGAAGTTGAAGTCCTGCCCGCCCGAGTTGGCGCGGATCAGGGTCTGGTCGAAGGCCTTGGCGAACTCCGACAACGTGGTCACCGAGAAGAGCACGCCCATCACCCATTCGGCGGCGCGCTGCGCGGTGACCTCGTCCTCGCTGCGCAGGAACAGGTGCATGCCGCGCCGCATGCGCGTGAACAGCAACTCGCCGAGGAAGTCGCGGGTGTCGGTCTTGGTGCCCTCCATGCGCAGCTTGCGCTGCACCAGGTCCTCGACGCGTGCCAACAGGTGCACGAACTCCGCCTCGTATTGCTCGTCGTCCTTGGCGACCAGCGCCCGCACGAACGC
Source organism: bacterium (assembly GCA_011051855.1). GTDB lineage: Bacteria > Planctomycetota > UBA1135 > UBA1135 > UBA2386. The sequence continues at coordinate 1,055 of DRKG01000509.1, forward strand.
ACCGATCCGGGCCTCGAGGTCGGCCGACAGCTCGCCCCCCTGGTCCTTCTGGTTCCCGTTCACTGCGTCTGGCACGGCACTCGTTTCTCGACCACACGGAGCATGGTTCTTGACGCCGAATCCGCCGCGCGCCGCCACGCCGGGGAAACCCCGATGCGATCGGGCCCTGGCCCCACCCGACGGAATGGCCTACAACTCCAGCGGAACTGGAGCATCTGCCCGCCGACGGCCGATGAAGTCCCGCCAACCAGGCAGACCCGACCCGGCAGATCACGTGACCCGGACCTCGCTCGACGAACACCACAAAGCCGCGCGCGCCCTGCTCCACGAGTTGCAGCTCGAGGAAGTCGAACAGCCGCGCCCGCTCCTGTCCGGCCACCGCTCCAGCCTGCCGATCGTCGCCCGCGGCAACGGCGGGCGCATGTTCCTGTTCAAGTACTACCTGCCGCCGGCACCCGAAACGATCCTGCCCGCGACGGTCCGCCCGGACGACTACAGCCGCCGCGAGACCGGTTTCTACCGCCTGCTGGACAGCATCGACCCGGAACGCCGCGAGTTCCCGGCACCGCGCACGATCGCCGTCGGCCCCGGTGACCCGCCGCGCTGGCTGTTGCTGCAGTGGCTGCCGAGCGCGGTCGGACCGGCCGAAGAGGTCATCGGCCAGGAACACGTGACGACGCTGCTGGGCAAGCTCGCGGCGATGCCGACCGACCGGCTGATGGGCAGGCGCGGCTTCCCGCTCGAACACTGGGACCCGATCGGCTACCTCGACCGCATCCGCCACATGTACGACGCGGTGCTGTTCGCCCTCGGCGAAGAGCGCTGGCGCACCTTGCAGTGGTTCTTCGGGGAAGCGGTGCGCTGGACCGACGGCCGCCCGCACGTGGTCGTGCACGGCGACTTCCAGGAGAGCAACATCGTCGTCACAGAGGATGACGAGCCGTTCCTGGTCGACTTCGAGTGCGTCGGCATCGGCAACCGCGACCACGACTTCGCGTGGCACTGGCTGCACAGCGAACGCCACCCCGACTGGAAGCGCCGGTTGCTCGAGCGGTGGCTCGCCACCGCAGTCGGCGGCGACCGGATCCGCGCCGAGTGGGGCATCCGCAGCGCGCTCGCCTACCTGGCGATCCGCCGCCTCCGCTGGGGCTACCTGAGCCACGGCGACGAGGATCCCCGCAAGAGTGCCAACCTGGCGCTGCTGGACGCGGCACTCGAAGGCGGCGCAGCGCTGTTCCCCGGGTAGCCGCAGCCGGTTCGCCGCGTCCGGGTCGAGCGCGCTCCGGGCCCAGGTGCGACGAAATTCCAGCGCCTAGCGCCAGCGGCACCAGGTGCCAACGTCCGTAGGCACCTACCGCTTCGCACCCTTCCGGCGGAGCCCGCAACCCGCGATTCTACAGCCGTTTACGTCACACTCCGACCGAGCGCGCCAAGCTGGCACGGATGTTGTCATGCAACTGTCATGACCGTGCACGACAGCGAACCGACCTACACCGACGAGGCCCTCGTGCGGGAGCTGCAGGCTGGCCGCGCCGAGCACGCCATGACCCAGCTCGAACAGCGCTACGGCAAGCGCATCTACCA
>DRKG01000510.1 GCA_011051855.1 bacterium
AGACAACCTGCTCACGCTCATGGTGCTGCCGGCGCTGTACATGTTGTTTGGCCGGCGCCCCGCCGCCGCTACTTGCGCAGCGGGCGTACGATCAGATCCTTGAGGGCGAAGTTGCTGCCCTCGCCGACTCGGGTCACGAACAGGTCGTTGTGGTGGCGAATCAGGCCGAACTCATCGAAGCACGACACGCCGCCGCAGATCTCCATCGCCAGCATGATCAGTTCGCTGGTGGTGCGGCTGCAATCGACCTTGACCTTGGCGGCGGATTCGCGGCTGAGCTGGTCGGCGTTGTAGAGCTTGCAGCAGTGCATCAGCCAGGTCAGGCCGCGCTCGAGCGCGATGTCCATGTCGACGATCACGTCCTGTACGCGCTGAAAGCGCCCGATCGGCTTGTTGTCGAACTGGATGCGTTCCTCGGCGTAGACGCGGCACTTGTCGAGGGCGAATGCCAGCGAGCTGAGCGCCAAGGCGGCGATGAACAGGCGGCCGCCGTTCAGCGTGGTGACCATCACCTTGAAGCCGTCGTTCTCCCGGCCGAGGATTGCGTCGCTGCCGACCTCGACGTTGTCGAACATGATCTGGCCGGTCGACGACTGCTCCCAGACCTTCTTGCCCTGCATCTCCTGGTAGAAGACGCCCTTTTGATCCATCGGCACGATGAAGCAGGTCGAGCGTTTGCCGTTGGGCGCGTCGGGGGCGGTCAGCGCGTGCACGATCACGTGGCTCGCCCAGCGCGCGTTGGTCGACCAGCACTTCTCGCCGTTGATCACCCAGCGGTCGCCGCTCTTGACGGCGGTGACCTCCGGGTTGGCCGCGTCGCTGCCGCGGCCCGGCTCGGACAGTCCGAACACGAACATGCGTTCGCCCTTGGCCAGCGCCGGCAGGTGGGCACGCTTCTGCTCGTCGGTGCCGCACAGTTGCACCGGCTTGGCCCCGAGGGAGATCGCCGCGCCCGGGGTGATCGCGACCGACTGGCTGTGGTAGCCGAGCGCCAGACCCATCAGGCACAGGTCGGTGTGGTCGCCGCCCTGGCCGCCGTATTCTTCGGCGATCGGCAGGCCGAACAGGCCCATGTCGCCCATCGCCTTCAGGCAGCTATCCGGGACCAGTTGGTGGTCGCGCTCCCACTGCAGCAGGTGCGGGGCGATTTCGGAGTCCCCGAAATCGCGCACCGCCTCGTAGAAGGCGAGCTTGTCTTCGTCGATCAGTTGGGCGAGATAGGTGTCGATTCTGCGTGCCATCGCCCGGCAGCGTAGCGCCGGCGGTGGCGAGGATCGACACCGTCAGCGGTCGCTCTTGCCGGCAGGCGCGTCTTTGTCGGTGCTGCCGGCCGGCGCCAGGTCGGTCAGGAAGGCGCGCGCGGTGGCGTTGTCGCGGTCGAGTTCGAGCACGCGGCGAAACGAGGCTACGGCGCGGGTCGGGCGATCCGAGAACCGCAGATTGTAGCCGAGCACGAGTTCGGCCCAGGCGTCGTACGGCTTGTCCTTGCAGTAGGCCTGCAGCTTCTCGATCTGCCGCTCGAAGTCGGTCGGATCGCCGTAGAACCGTCGTTTGTCGACGTCGGCCGTGACGACGCCCGGGTCCAGGCGCACTCCTTCGGCGATCAGGAAGGCGGCGTAGTGGTAGTCGCCGTTTGCGAACACGGCGTCGGCGAGCACGAAGTGCACCGAGGCGTCGTTCGGCAGGTAGTTGCGCGCCTTGGCGTAGGCTTCGGCGGCGTCGCCGTAGCGGCCTGCGCGGAAGTAGAAGTCGCCGAGCTCGACGTACTTCTCCGCCAGGCTTTCGGCAGTCGGGCTGGCGTCACTTCGGAGCGACCCGCTTCCGGCGCGCGCGCGTGCGACGACGCCGACGGGCTCGTCGTCGGTCGCCATCGCGGCCGGCGCGAGTTCGGTGGCTGCGAGCTCGGTGTCATTGTAGGTGACCACCGTGTTCGGCACGTAGAGGTAGTTCGGGCACCAGGTCGTGGTCGGATACCACCAGTAGCTGGATGAGAACACGTACGGCCGGGACCACGAGTTCCAGTAGTAGTCGCCGTACCAGGTGTTCCAGTAGTAGTTCTGCCAAGCGGCCCAGGGAGTCAGCAGGCCGATCTGCCAGCACACCGGGTTCCAGATGCTGCTGCCCCAGGCGCTGAGGCTCCAGCCGAACGTGCTGCGGAACCCCCACGGCCGCAGGCTCGCGAGCGAGCAGCCGTTCCACGCCCAACTCCGCGCCGTCCTGCCGTAGCGCACGGTGTTGCGGCTGGTGACCACGGGGGTCGGGGTGTAGTGCAACGGGGTGCCGAGACGCGGGGAGCCGCCGCGCGGAGCTACCGGCGGGGCCACCCGCGGCGCCACTCGCGGCGCCACCCGCGGCGCCAGCGCACTGTCGGCGGTCGCGCGGCCTTTGCGCGGGGCCCTGCGCACCGTGTCGCGCACGGTGTCGCGCGGCGCATAGCGCTCACGGATCGGTTTGCGCCGGGCGGTCGCGCGATCGGGCGAGCGCGGGCGGAGGTCGGTCCGGGTGCGCGTCTCGGGCTTGCGCACGATCGCGCGCGAGCTCGCGTCGCTGGGGCCGCGCAGTCGTCGGTCACCAGTCGTGGGGGCGTAGCGCCGGGTGTGGCGGTTGTCGTTGCTGTTGTTCGGTCTGGGGGTCGGCGTCGGCTGCCGGGTCGAATCCGGTGAGCGGTAGCGCCGGGTGATCGTGCGGCTGGAACGGCCGGAACTGCGTGCGTCGGATCTGCGCGTGCCAGAAGGTCTCGGCGGGCGATAGTCGCGGGACGAGCTGCGCGTCCTGGGTGTGTAGGAGCGGCGGGTCGGCGCCTTCACGCGGGGCGCCTTCACGCGGGGCGCCGTCCGGCGGGTCAGCGTGCGCCGCGCGTCGGGGCGACTGGTGCGCGTCGTGCGGGGCGTGCGGGTCGTGCGCGGGGTCGCTTTGCGCGTCGGCCGCGGCGTGTGGTGCTGCGTCGGCCGGCTCGCGCGAGGGGTGCTCCGCGGCGTGTGGCGCGGTGCGGGGCGGCTTGCGCGAGGCATCGGTCGGCGGGGGGCGGAATGGCGAGGAGCCGGTCGGCGGGGCGCCGGTCGCGTGATCGACGGCCGCGAATCCGGTCGCGAAGCGCCGCGGCGTTGCGCCGCGAGCGGCACGGCGAGGAGCAGCCCCAGAAGGACGAGCAGGAGTTTGCGGGAGTTCGTCATGAGCCTCGTGCGGGAATCAGGTGCGTGCCATCAGCAAGAACGATACCGAGGGCAGAGAAAGTCGTTGTCCCGGCAGCTACTGGTAGGCGTGGCGCCGGAATACGGTTGTGCGTAACATTGCCAGGGGCGTGTCCCGGAACCTGTAGCGCACCCGCTACAGGTCCGAGCCTTGCGCGGGCCATGAGCGCGCGCCGAGACTCACCGTTCCACGCATGAACGAACGATCCAAAGTGGCGGCGACTCGCCCGAGCCTGTTCGGCCCGGCGATCCGCACGTTCTTCCGCGGTCTGGCCGCGATCCTGCCGTTGGCCGCGACCGCTTGGCTGATCTACTGGGCGGTAACCGCCGGTGAGACGCTGTTGCGCAACCTCGTGCTCTTGGTCCTGCCCGAGGAGCAGTATCTCCCCGGGATGGGACTGGCGCTGTCGGTGATGCTCGTCTTCCTGACCGGCGTGATGATGTACTCGTTCGTGGTGCGCAAGCTCTACGAGCGCTTCACCGCCCTGTTCGAGCGCATCCCGGTGGTCAAGTCGGTCTACGGCATGATCGTCGACGTCGTGCGGCTGTTCGCCAGCTCCGAGGAGAAGCCGTTCCGCAAGGTCGTCCTCGTGCGACTGCCGGAGGGGCTCGAGCAGATCGGCTTCTTGACCCGCGAATCCTTCGAGGACTACCCGGACGTCGGCGACGGCAAGGTCGCCGTCTACCTGCCGATGAGCTACCAGCTCGGCGGCTTCACGGTGGTGGTGCCGGCCGCGAACGTGCGCGAACTGGCGATGACGGTCGAGGAGGCGCTGCGGTTCTGCGTCACCGCCGGCGTCGCGCATCGGCATTCGAGCTGATCGGTGGCGGCGTCGAGGGCCGTCAGGCGTAAGATCCGCGGCGATCATGCGGAACCTCGGCGTCGTCCTCGTCTCCGTCCTGCTCGCTCCGGCCGCGTTCGCACAGCAGCCGAAGTGGCCTTACTCGATGGACTACGGTCCGTGCCTGATGACGACCTTCACCGGCGGCGGGGCGTGCGGCACGGTCGCGAAGGGGCTGGTCGTGCGCCTCGGCGATCGTGCGGCGATCGCCTTCGACACCGAGTTGCTGCGCATGGCGGCAGCGTGGACCGGCGGTTGGTTGAAACTGCGCGGCACGGCCTACGACGGTGCGCACGGCCCGTTCCCGGAGCGCGACGGCACGACCCTGGTCGAATCGCGCGTCGGGCCCGGTTGGGCGCGCGCGGGCAGCTTCGATGATCCGCGGTCGATTCCGCATGGCCCCCTGCCGCGCGCGTGGGGGCAGTATCTCGGCCACAGCCGCGTCGGCGACGACGTGGTGATCGCATACCGCATCGGCGACATGACGGTGCGCGAGTCGTATGCGGTGGCCGGCGGCGATACTCCGGTGGTCTTGCGCACGCTCGAACTCGGTCCCTGCCGCACCGCGCAGCGCATGGTCGTGCTCGATGGCCCCGATGGTGCGGAAGCCGGCACGGCTGCCCCGTCGGGCGCGCGGCGGCTCGCCTTGCTGCGCTGCAAGTCCGCGGCCGAGGAGGGGGCGTCGCAGGATGCTGCCGTGCACAACCTGATTGCCGCGCTGAGCGGCAGCGCCGGACCGGAACTCGAGGTCGACGGTGCGCGGGTGACGATGACCGTGCCGGCGCACGCGGCCAGTTTGCGCGTGCGGCTGCATCTGACCCGCGTCGGCGAGCAGGACCTCACCACGATGCTTGCGACGCTCTCACACCCAGAATCGGTTGCGCCGCTTGCGACCGGGCCCGGCGCCAAGCGGTGGGGGGACGCGGTCGTCACCAAGGGCGTGATCGGCCCGGACGATGGCCCGTTCGCGGTCGACACGATCAGCATCCCGTTCGACAATCCCTACGGCTCGCGCATGCGCACCGCAGCGTTCGATTTCTTCTCGGACGGCCGGGCCGCGGTGTCGACGTGGAACGGCGACGTCTGGATCGTGTCGGGCATCGACGGCGACCTCGGCGAGCTGCGCTGGCAGCGCTTCGCCACCGGTCTGTTCGATCCGCTCGGCCTGCGCATCGTCGACGACGTCGTCTACACGCACGGACGCGACGGCCTCACGCGGTTGATCGACAGCGATGGCGACGGCGAGGCCGACCGCTACGAGTGCTTCAACAACCAGGTCATGGTGACGCCGGCGTTCCACGAGTTCGCGTTCGATCTGCAGACCGACCGCGACGGCAACTTCTACTTCAGCAAGGGAGCCCCGGTGAATCCGGGTGGTCGCGGTTTCATGCCGATCGCCCCGCACCACGGTTGCATCCTGAAGGTCAGCAAGGATGGCTCGTCGATCACCCGCATCGCGACCGGGCTGCGTGCTCCGAACGGCGTCGGCGTGTCGCCGGACGGCATCATCACCAGCGGCGACAACGAAGGCACCTACATGCCGCGTTGTCGCATCAACTGGATCGAACGACCGGGGTTCTACGGCGGGGTCAAGGACACCGCCCACCGCACGCCGGTGCCCGACCGACCGGATCTGCCGTTGTGCTGGATGCCGATGGAGGTCGACAACTCGAGCGGTGGTCAGGTGTGGGTGACCAGCGACAAGTGGCCGGAACTACAGGGGCGTTTGCTGCACAACTCCTACGGCAAGTGCTCGACCTACCTGGTGCTCACCGAGCGCGTCAACGGGCAGATCCAGGGCGGCGTCGTGCGGCTGCCGATCAACTACACGTCGAGCGCGATGCGCAGCCGGTTCTCGCCGATCGACGGCCAGCTCTACACCATCGGCCTGAAGGGCTGGCAGACCAGCGCCGCCCGCGAAGGCGGCTTCCACCGCGTGCGTCGCACGGGGCGACCGCTCGACCTGCCGCTCGCGCTCCGCACCTGCGATCAGGGCGTCTACCTGACCTTCTCGACGCCGCTCGATCCGGAGACCGCCACGGATCCGGAGAGCTTCGGCATCGAGATCTGGAACTACCTCTATTCGCAGAACTACGGCTCCCCCGAGATCTCGGTGTTGCATCCCGAACGCAAGGTGGCGCAGGGCAAGCCGAATCGCGACCCGCTGACGGTGTCGGAGGCGAATCTGTCGGGGGACGGTCGCACGGTGTTCCTGCGCATTGCCGGCATGCGGCCGGTGCACCAGATGAAGATCACCTGGGACATCGACAGCAAGGATGGGCGCGCGCTGCGTGGCCAACTGCACAACACGATCCACGCTCTCGCCGCCGACCCTGGTTTCCCGCAGGACTGATCGTATGCGCACCCGATCGTTTGTCGCGTTCGTGCTGTGTTCGGCGGCCGTGGCGCAGTCGGCGCCGCAGGCGTCGCTGCAGCAGGGGGCGAAGGTCACCTTCGAGCAACTGCGCGGCGGCAAGGCGCGCCACAGCCAGCGAGCGCGGCTGCTGTCATTGGCGGTCGAACGCGGTGAAACGCCGACGCCGTTCCTGCCTCCGGGTGCGTTCCGCGCGACCTTCGAGGCCGTCGTCACGCTGCCGGCGCGCGATCGCATGAACTTCCGCGTCGATGGTGTCGGCAAAGTGCGTCTTTCGATCGACGGCAAGGTCGTGCTCGACGGTCGCGTGCGCGCGGGCAAACCGCTGGTGACGGCAAAGGCGGTGCGGCTGCGCAAGGGGGGCAACGACCTGAAGCTCGAGTTCGAGAGCGCCGCCCGCGGCGACGGCCGCGTGCGCCTGTTCTGGTCGGGTTACGACTTCGGGTTCGAGCCGATTGCTCCCGAGCGGTTGTCGTTCGTGGCCGGCGACGAACAGGTTGCGCGCGGCGAGCGACTTCGACTCGGCCACCGTCTGTTCGTCGAGCGGCGTTGCGCACGCTGCCACGATTACGGCGACAACCGCCGCATCACCGAGTCGGCCTTCCTGGAGCTCGATCGTGCCGGCCCGGATCTGCGCCGGGTCGGGGCACGCAGCCACGCCGGTTGGCTGTTCGAGTGGCTGCGGGATCCGCGCGCCGTGCGCCCCGAATCGACGATGCCCGCGTTCTCGTTGTCCGATGACGAGGCTGGCGACATCGCGACGTGGCTCGCGACGCTCGGCGAGCCGCTGCCCGCGGTTCCGTTCACCCGGCGGCAGGTC
>DRKG01000511.1 GCA_011051855.1 bacterium
CACCGAAGCGCAGCGTGTAACGCACCCCGCTGGTGGTCTCGAAGATCAGGTCTCCCTCGTTGCTGTAGAGCTTGCCGCCGCGGCCGAGGAAGTAGCCCTTGCGCTGCAGCGCGGACTGCAACAGGGTCGCCTCGATGCCGTTGGCCCGCTCAAGCCGCGCCGTCAAGCCTTCGGGCTTGCTGCGCACGCCGACGATCTTGATCTGGCTGAGGGAGTTGGTGATCTCACTGACCTTGGAGGTGTCGACCTCCTCCTTCTCGGGGTCGAGGCCGTCGAGCTGCCACTTGCCGTCGGAGCCCTTCTCGAGCACGAGCTTCTCGCCCGGCACGATCTGCCGCTTGACCTCGTCGATCGAGTAGTTGTCGAACACGACCTTGTTGATGTTCCAGGACTTCGCCTGCAGCAGGTCGGTCTCGATCCAGTCGGCGAACTGCGTCGACAGCTTGCCCTCCAGGTGGCACTTGTAGACGCGCTTCTTCTCAGGCACGCGCACGTAGAACATGCCGTCCTTGCCTTCGACCTCGTGGCCGACGATCAGGTCGGCGAGCACGTTGCCGGCCGAGTCGCGAAGTTTGACCCGTTTGCCGCGTCCCTCGGTCTCGGCCCCGGGGGCCATCGGATCGACCACGCCGCATTCCTTGTGCAGCGCTATCTCGTCGCCGACGATCGCCTCCTTGCGCAAGCCGATCAGCATCGCCGCCGCTTTGCCCATCTGCGCGTTGGCGTCGGCCGGGTAGTTGTAGTGTGACGGGATCCGCCAGACGCCCTTGTCGTCGCGCTTGACGACGAACGGGTAGACGTCGCTGGTCTCCTTGCGGAACGCCATCACCTCGAGCTCGGCGATCTCCTCGCCGTCGGTGAACTGCGGGAAGAACACCTCGCCCTCGTCGCTGAACTGCTCCAGGCGCACTTCGCCTGGCTTCATCGAGTAGGCGAGCGCGGCCAGCGCCGCGGCCGCGCCGAGGGCCACTCCGGTCTTGACGAACTCGTTCATCAGTTGCTTCCTCCAACCTGGCGATTGTGCGGCACGATCGCCGCGGCACGCGAGCTGCGGCGCACGAAGGTGATCACGCCGAGCAAGATGCCCGGGATGACCGACAACAGCAGCGCGATCACGCGGTAGCGGTCGTGGATGCTGGCGCGCGCCGCGTCGCGGTCGTGCTGCGCCTCCTCAAGTCGACGCCGCTTCTTGTCCTCGATCTGCGCCTTCTCGAGGTCGAGCTTGCGATTCTCGTTGGCTTGCACCTCCTCGATCTTGACCGCCTTGGCCTGCTCGTCGAGCGTCTCGTCCTCACGGATCTTGGCGACGGCCGCATCGAAACGTTCTTGCGCTGCGTCCAGCGACTTCTTCGCCGCTTTCTCGGCGTCCTCCTTCTCGCGCTGCCACTTGTCCTCGAACTCCTTCTGCGCCTCTTCGACCTTGGTCAGCTTGCGCAGGATCGGGCGCCGCTTACGCAGCTCGATCAAGCTGTCGTCGCCGACCAGCGTATCGATGCAGTTGAGCGCGAACGCGACGTTGTCGAAGCGGAAGTTCGCGTCGGTCGCCTGCGCGCGCAGTTGGAAGAACACGTTGCCGATCACATCGAGATCACAGACGTAGATGAAGTTGCGCCCCTTCTCGGCATCCTCCGCGGGCTTACCCGTCACGTGCGCGGCCAGGGTCAGGTCCTGGTTGCGGATCTTGCGGCGTGGATACGGGTTGCGCTGCATACCACCGAAGAAGTTGCGCTGGAACAGTTCCGACTTGGCGACCGTGCCGTTGCCGGCGTCGGTACCGCCCGGCGGCCGTGAGCGCAGCAACGGCTTGAACGTCAGCCCGTCCTGCTCGATCGCGCGGCAGTAGCCACCATAGAGCTGCACGTAGCTCTGGAGCCCCTTGGTGATCGCACTCTCCGACGACATGCCGGGCGCGCGCACGAACACCAGCTCCTGCTCGGCACCACCGCCCGGGAACGTCCGGTAGGAAAGATCCCAGACCACCTCGCCGACCGGCGCCTCGATGCCGATAGCCCGCAGGAAACCGACCCAATTGCCCTTCTGCGGACCTCCACGGCCCATCATCTGCGCCTGCGGACCACCCTTCGGGTCGTCGGCGGCAGTGCCCGCCGCCTGCGGATCGACCGGCATCGGGTCCTCGAAGAACAGCGTCGGATGGCCCGCCAGCACGTATTCCTGCAGGCGCGTCATCGCCTCCTGCTCGAGCGAGCTCCCCTGCGCCACGACCAGACAGTCGATGTCGTCCGGGTAATCGCTCGTCGGATCGACGTTGACGATCTCATACTGCTGCTCCAGCTCCTGCGCGATCGCCCAGCGCGGCTTCTGCTGGAACGTCTGCATGTCGAAGCCGCCGAACAGCTCGACGTCGGTCTTCAGGATGCCGACCTTGCGGCGCTCGGCGTTGGCGACCGTGCGGATGCTGCGCATCAGCTCGTACTCGAGCGGCACGGCAGGCCCGATGAAGGGAGTGACCACCTCGTTGGTCCCCGAAATCACCGCGAAGCCGAGGTACATCTGCACCCGCGCCGAGCCGCCTCCCGGCAGCGCGATCGGCACCGTCTGCGACTGGATGCCGTAGTTGCGCTCGGCCGCCCGCGCCTGTGGCGAGTACGGCTCCGGCATGATCACTTCCTTCTGCACAGCGGCACCGCCGAGCGAATCGAACTGGTCGAGCAGGTTCAGCAGCAGCTTCTTCTGCTGCACGAACTGCTCCGGCACTTCCTCGCTGACGAACGCCTTGATCAGCACCGGCCGCTGCGGATCCAGTTCTCCGAGCAGCTTTGCGGTTTCATCGCTGAGCGAATGGATGCCCTCGACGGTGGCGTCGATGCGCGGCAAGACCTGCACGCCGATGACGGTCAGCGCGAACGTGATCACGGCGTAGCTGGCGAAGCGCAGCGTGCCGTGCACCGGCTCGCTACCGCGGCGCCAGCTCCGGCGCGCGAGCAGCAGCAGGCCGAGGTAGAAGAACGTCACCGTCAGACCGAGGTAGAGCACGATCCCGGAGAACGGGATCTCGCCGCCGGCGAACAAGCGAAACTGACCGATCGGCCCGTTGGTCACCCAGTCGCGGGCGTCGAAGGCCCAGTGCACGACCGTGCCGAAGAACACGACTACGACGCACAGCAGCAACGACAGCAGCAGCGCGACGGTGCCGTTTTGGGTCAACTGCGAGCCGACCATCGACACTGCCACGAGCATCACGCCGAACAGCCAGTAGCCGACGTAGTTGGCGAATAGCTGCCCCCAATCCGGGTTGCCGAGGAACATCAGCGTGATCGGCATCGCCAGCATGAACAGCAGCGAGATCGTGTAGACCGACATCGCCGACAAGAACTTGCCGAGATGCAGGTCGAGATCGGAGCCCGGCAGCGTGAACAACAGCTCCTGGGTTCCGTTGGCCCGCTCGCTCGCCCAGATGTTCATCGTCGACACCGACACGAACAGGATCGCCAGCAGCGGGAACCAGGCGTTGAGCGTGTCGAGGTTGGCGAGGTTGTTGGTGAAGAACTGCGGCGAGAACATCAGCGCGACGCCCGCCAGCGCGACGAACAGCACGATGAACACGTAGCCGGCCGGATTGCCGAACCAGCTACGCAGATCACGCATCCAGACCGCGCGAACGACATTGGGGTTCATGGATCGACTCC
>DRKG01000512.1 GCA_011051855.1 bacterium
CCGACCTGATCGCGGTGCCCGCGCGCGATTCGTGGGCGCGCACCCTGGAAGAGTTCGTGCACGGGCAGTTGGCGCCCACGCAGGTCGTTCTGGCCGGGGCGACGCGCCGCCGTGCCGCCGATCGTTGAGACGCGACCGGACGCGGCATAGAGTGACGGCCTCGTGACCACCCTCCCCGACCTCCTGCGCGCCCAATCGCGCTTTCTGTTGACCGGTCACGAGAACCCCGACGGCGATTGCGTGGGGGGGCAGGTGGCGCTGTTCCACCTGCTGCGGGCACTCGGCAAGACGGTGCACATCGTCAATCCCGACCCGCTGTCGGCGAGCTTCGGCTTCTTGGCCGAGCACACGCCGTTCTCGGTGGCGAGCGGCCAGGAGCTGCCCGCGATCGACGTGGTCGTGCTGCTCGACTGCGCACAGTTGTCGCGCGTGGGCAGGCTCGGCCGGCAGCTCGGCGCGAGCTCCGCGACGGTGGCCGTCATCGACCACCACGTCGGCAGCGAGCACGGCGACGGGTCGGTCTGCTACGTCGACTCGACGGCGGCGGCCACCGGCCTGCTGGTTCGTCGGCTGTATCGCGAACTCGGCGTCGAACTGACCCGGCCGGCGGCAGAGGGAGTGTTCGTCTCGTTGGTCTCGGACACCGGTTGGTTCCGCTATTCGAATGCCGACGCCGAGGTGTTCCAGACGGCGAGCGAGCTGGTGGCGCTGGGCGTCGACAGCGCCCACATCTACGACACCATTTACCGGCGTCAGCACCCGTCGTCGCCACGGATCCTGGCCGACACGCTGCTGCGCCACCGTTTGCTGCTCGACGACAAGCTGGCCTTGGTGACGATGGACAAGGCTCTGATCGAGCGGGCGTCGAGTGCCGACTTCGATACCGACGGCGTACTCGAGCCGCTGCGATCGATCGACGGCGTCGAGGTCGTCGCCTTGCTCAAGGAACGCTACGACGGCGCCGTCAAGTGTTCGCTGCGCGCGCGCGGCGACGTCGACGTGCAGGCGATCGTGGCCGCATTCGGAGGCGGCGGCCACAAGAAGGCCGCCGGGGCGACGATGAAGATGGGGCTCGCCGCGGCCGAGCGCGCGATCGAGCAGGCGGTGCAGCAGGCGCTCTTGGCGCAGTCCGACGGCAGGTGACCCACGGTGGCGACGTTCGCGATCATCTCCGATCTGCACAGCAACCTCGAGGCGGTCGAGGCGGTGTTCGCGCGCATGCAGGAACTCGGCGTCGAGGACGTCGTCTGCCTCGGCGACGTGGTCGGCTACGGCGCCGACCCGCTGCCGGTCACGCTGTTGGTGATGAAGCACTGCAAGTGGACCATCCAGGGCAACCACGATTGGGGGATGTTCCACAACATGGACGACTTCAATCCGCTGGCGCGCGAGGCGCTGCTGTTCACCCGCCAGCAGTTGAAGCCGTCATTCCTGCGGCCGCGGCGGCGGCAGGCGCACGAGTTCCTCAAGGGCTTGCCCGACCGGATGCGGGACTACGGGTTCCAGTTCTTTCACGGATCCCCGCGCGATCCGGTGATGGAATACGTGCTGAAGAGTGACGGCTTCCTGGAGCCCGAGAAGATGGCTCAGGTGTTCGCGCACGTCGAAGGTCCGTGTTTCGTCGGCCACACCCACTGGCCCGGCGTGCACCGGCCCGACTTTCGCTTCACCCAGGCGACCGATGAAGAACGTGAGTTCGCGCTCGACGGGCCGTGCATCGTCAACGTCGGCAGTGTCGGCCAGCCGCGCGACGGCGATCCGCGCGCCAGCTTCGCGGTGGTGCGCGGCGATCGGGTGCAGATCGAGCGGGTGTCGTACGACTTCCGCCGCACGCAGGCCAAGATCCTCGCCGCCGGCCTGCACCCGGCGCTGGCCGAACGTTTGGCGCGGGGGCGGTGATGACGCGCGAGGCCGTCGTCGTGCTATGCACCGCACCGGCTGAGCAGGCCGAGTCGTTGGCGCGCACGGTCGTCGACGAATCGCTGTGCGCGTGCGTCAACATCGTGCCGCAGGTGCGCTCGGTCTTCCGGTGGCAGGGCGCGGTCGACGTCGTCGACGAGCACCTGCTGGTCGCCAAGACCACGGCGGCTGCCGCCGACTCCTTGCGCGACCGGTTGGCGCAACTGCATCCCTACGAGGTGCCCGAGGTGTTGGTGCTGCCGGTCTCGGCGGGCCTGCCGGCCTACCTGCGGTGGGTCGCCGATTCGGTGCGGGACTGAGGCGCGCGATGGCTGCGTCGCATACTGCCGCCCGCGCCGAACCCGTGCACGGTGCCCGCGTGCTGCTCGCGATCGGGATCGGTGTGGTCTGCTGGTGGCTGGCGGGGCGCCTGCCGTTCCCGGAGGCGGTCGCGGACGGCGGTGCCGCGGCGCGGCGGCTGGCGTTCGTGATCGGCCTGACGACGTCGTCGTGGCTGTTGGCGGCGATGCCGATCGCGGCCGCGTCGCTGTTGCCGCTGGCGCTGCTGCCGTTGTTCGGCGTGCGATCCACCGCCGACCTGACGCTCGGCTACGGCCATCCGATCCTGTGGTTGTTCGGCGGTGGCTTCGTGCTCGCGCAGGCGGTCGAACGCTGCGGCCTGCACCGCCGCATGGCGCTGAAGATCGTCGGCCTGCTCGGCCCCTACCCGCGCCGGCTCGTGCTCGGCTTCTGCCTGGCAGCGACTTGCGCCTCGATGTGGATCAGCAATACCGCGATCGCGCTGTTGTTGTTGCCGATCGGCACCGTGCTGGTGCTGCGCACGCGCGATCTGGGTGCGCTCGCGCCCAAGGAACAGGACAACTTCGCTGCCGCGGTGATGTGCGCGATCGCGTTCGGTGCCACCATCGGCGGCATGGGCTCGCCGATCGGCACCGCGCCCAATGCCCTGTTCTTCTCCAGCTACGAGCCGTTGGTCGATCGCGGTGCGCGGCCGGTGTCCTTCCTGCTGTGGCTGCTCGCATTCGCGCCGTTCGCGTTGCTGTTGTCGTTCGCCGCCAGCCAGGTGCTGGCGCGCGTCGCGTTGCCGCTGCCCGGCCAGCGCCTCGCCAGGGGCGACGAGTTGCTGCGCGAGGCGCGCGAGCTGCCGCGCTGGAGCAAGGCCGAAGTGCGCACCGCGGCCCTGTTTGCCCTGGCGGTGCTGCTCTGGGTCACGCGCGCGGACTTCGAACTCGGAGGCGTCAGCGTGCACGGTTGGGCCCACTACCTCGTTCCGGTCGGCGCCCGGGATCGCTTCATCGCCGATGGCACGGTCGCGGTCCTGGTCGCGATCCTGGCGTTCCTGATCCCGTCCGGCATGGCCAGGGGCGAACGGCTGTGCGACTGGCCGACCGCGAAGCAGATGCCGTTTGACCTCTTGCTGCTGCTTGGCGGCGGCATCGCGATGGCGCAGGCGTTCGGGCCGACCGGCCTGTCGGCCGCATTCGGCGAACTGTTGCGGCCGATGATCGGCGCCGTGCACCCGGTGCTGTTGATCCTGTTGCTGATCGTATCGGTGTCGTTGCTGTCGGAGGTCGCCAGCAACACCGCCGTCGCGACGCTGGCGCTGCCGATCGCGCGCGAGGGCGCGCTCGCCGCCGATCTCGACCCGCTGGTGCTGATGATGCCGGTCGTGATCGGTGCGTCGTGTAGCTTCATGCTGCCTATCTCGACGCCGCCGAACACGATCGTGTTTGCGTCGCGACAGCTCCGCTTCGGCCAGATGGCCCGAGCAGGGGTCGGGCTGAACATGCTGTCGGCGCTCATGCTGCTGCCCGTCTTGTGGTTCTGGGCGCTGCCGCTGTGCGGTGTCGACACCGGCGCGCTGGCCCATGGAGGCGGTAGGTGAAGGGGCGATCGGGAGCGAGGTGGTTCGCGTGGCTCGGCACGTGGTTCCTGTTCCTGTGCGTGGCGCACGGGAACTTCGAGACCACCGACGCTGCGTTCACGATGCACGCTGCGCGGTCCTTGTGGCACCGCGGCGACAGCGCGCTGCTGACCAAGGCGGAGGGCGGCGAGCTGCTCGGCGAGCAACTCGGCGCGGCGGCGATCAAGCGCTGGGAGCGGCTGGGCCCGAAGCGGCGCAAGTACGGCAAGATCGGCGTGAACGGCCACGCCTACGTTTGGTTTCCGATGGGGCACGTGTTCCTGTTGGCGCCGTTCGTGGCGCTGGGCGAGTCGCTGGCGGCGGCGTTGCCGGACGCCGACGCGCGCTTTCGTCGGGTGACCCGGGACTTCGCGCAGTCGTACGTCGAAGGCCATCCGGTCGTGACGCAGGGGTTGATCTGCCTGTTGCTGCCGTCGGTTTGCATGGCGACGTCGATCCTGCTGCTGTTCTCGATCGCGCGCGAACTCGGCGCCAGCGGACGTGACGCCGCCTGGTCTGCGCTTTCGATCGGGCTGGCGACGCAGATGTTCGCTCTCGGGCGCGAGCAGACCTCGGACGGGCCCGGGCTCACGTTGTTGCTGGGTGCGCTGTTGCCGGTGGTGCGCATCCACCTCGGGCGGAGCACGGCCAGGACCGCGGTCTGGGCCGGTCTGACGGCGGGTGCGGCGGTGCTGTTGCGCTACCAGACGGCGCTCTACGTGGTCGCCTTCGCGGTCGTGCTGGTGCTGAGTTGCCGCCGCCGCGAAAGATGGCGGGATCTGTGGCTGTTCGCCGCCGGCGGAGCCCCGATGCTCGCGCTGTTCCTGCTGACCAACTACCTGCGTTTCGGCCATGCGCTGGTCACGGGCTATCCCGAACTCGGGGCCTGGTTCCAGGCCGATCCGCTGGCCGGGCTGGCCAAGATCCTGTTCGCGGCCGGGCGTGGGATCATGTGGTTCTCGCCGCTGCTGTGGCTGGGGATCCCGCTCGTGCTGCAGTGTCGCCGCCGCGTCGAACTGCGCTGGCTCGCGGTGGTGATGTTCGTCACGCCGCTGTTGCTGTTCATGGGCGTGAACGGCTGGCAGGGAGGCCAGTGCTGGGGCATCCGCTACGTGACGCCGGGCGTCGTGGCCCTGCTGGCGATCGTGCTGCCACAGACGGCGCCGTGGTACCGGTGGCCCAACCTGTGGCGCACGTTGGTCGTGCTCGGTTGGCTGGTCAGCGTCACCAGCGTGGTCGCACCGGTGCGCGGCCAGATTCAGTTGATGAGCCAGGCCGTGCGCGCCCACGAGGACCACATGATCGCGGCCGGAACGATGGCCGCGGCGGATCGCACCGTCGATCCGGCCGACCTCGGCGGCTGGCATCCCCACTACACGCCGCTGGTGCGCAACTGGCTCTACGCGCTGCAGTCGCGGCCGGGCCGGTTCGAAGACGACCAGGGCCACCCGCGCCACGGCAGCGCCAACGGCCTCCGCCCCATCTACGGCGTCGACGCCTTCGACGAAGCCGCCCAGGGCAAGGTGCCGCTGCACTGGGCCGATCGTTCGGGTCGGCACCTGTGGTGGCGCTTTTGGGGTGCGCTCTACGGCATGGTCGGGTGGCTGTTGGCGCTGCCGTTCGCAGCCCTCGGCGGAGCCTTCGCCTGGTTCGGCTGGCGCGCGATGGCCAATGAGCTCAAGCCGGTGCCATCGGCGGTTCGATGACGGCGATGGAGTTCTCGGCTGATCATGAACGCGCTGCTTTCCCTGTTTGTCCTGCTCGCCCAGGATCCGTCGCCGGCAGCCGCTGCCCCCGGTGACAAGCTCGACGTCGTCGTGCTACGGAACGGCGACGAACTCGTCGGACGGGTCGTCACCGAACTCGACGGCTACGTATCGATCGAGCTGGAACACGGCGCCCAGGTC
>DRKG01000513.1 GCA_011051855.1 bacterium
CGGAGGATCGCTCAGCAGGCGGTCGAGCCGATCGCGCGCCTGCTGCAGTGCCTGCGGGTCTTGGTCGGCCGCGGCCTTCTGCAGGCGCTCGCCGGCCTGGCCCAGGCGCTGCTGCTGCCGCTGGTCGCGCAGTTCGCGCTGCAGCTCGCGAACGCGCTCGGACAGATCGCCGAGATCGAACGCTTCGCGGCGGGCTTCGGGCGTGCGTCCGGCGGCCTCGTCGGCGAGGCCCTGTTCGAGGCGCTGCTGGTCCGTGAGCAGTCGCTGCACGGCCTGCAGCGCGCTCTCCAAGAACGGCCGCCGGGTGCCGGCGTTGCGCGCGTTGCGTTCCGCCTCGCGCCGCTCGTCGCCGCGCAACCGGGCGAACGCGTCGGCCAGCGCCTGCTCGGCGGGCGACAGTTCGGACTGCATCGCCCGTTGGCGGCGCTCGATCAGTTCGCGCTGGCGTCGTTCGAGTTCGCGCGCGGTGCGCGCCTGCTCGGTGACCAGCTCCATTTGTTCGTCGAGGCTCTCGATCGACTTGCGCGCCAACAGGATGTTGAGCAGCCGTTCGAGATCGGCGACGACCTCACGCTGCTTGCGCAGGGCTTCGGTGAACGCGGTCGTCTCGATGTCTTCGCGGATGCTGGCGACGTCGCGCAGGATGCCGGATCGCTCGAGGTGGGCGAGCCCCTCCTGCAGGTGCTTCACCTGCTCCTGCTTGCCCTCGCGCTGGTAGCGCGCGATCAGCCGCTGCATCAGTCGCTGCAGTCGTTCGGCCTTGTGCAGGATCTCGTCCTGATCGCGGCGCAGCCGCTCGACCGCCGCCTGGTCGATCTCGCCGGTGCCCCCCTGACCCGGCAGCGAGCCCTGACCCGGCAGCGAGCCCTGACCCGGCAGCGAGCCCTGCGGGGCGGCGATGCCGAACAGCAGGGCGCCGAGCAGCAGGGAGGAGAACGCGTTGACGATGCGGTCGGTCATCACTTGCCTCGCACTTCTTCGGTACGACTCTGCAGGTCGCGCTGGCGGTCGCGCAACGCTCGCACTTCCTGCACCAGATCCTGGTAGTCGTTCCATTCCTCTAGGCGCAGCAGCAGTTGCTGCAGCACTCCTTCGATGTGGGCCTGGCGTCGCTGCACCTCGGCCAGCAGCGGGCCTCGGTCGCTCGGTCCGCGGGCGACCTGGGCCTTCGCCAGCAGCTCGGCGACCACCGGTGCGTCGCCGTTCGCGATCTGATCGGTCAGGTCGATCATCGCGAGGATCGGATCGAGGGTGGTCTCCATGGCGCCGAGCGTGGAGTCCCTACGTCGTCGAATCAGGTCGCGGTAGAACTCCGGGTCGAGTGCCCGGGCTTCGGTCAGCGTCGCCGAGTGTTCGCGGTAGAGTTCGACGACGGCAGCGGCGTGCTGGCTCGGCTCGAGCCGGTTCCAGAGGTGCAGGTCGAACGAACGCATCAGCCCGCGGTGCACGCGCTGCAGGGCACTCTGGATGCGTCCCTGGCCGACTTCCACGCCGGTCAGCACCTGGGCGAACTCGGCTTCGCCCGGCGGCGTGGTGTCGCCGGTTCGGGCCAACAGGTCGGCGAGGCGGGCGCGGCGGTCACGCTGCACGTCGTGGGCCTGGGTGACCTCCTCGCGCAGGCGGCGGAACGCCTTGGCGATCAGCGAGGCGAGTTGCGGTGGGTCGACGATCTGCACGATGCGCCGCGGCAGTTCGGCGCGGCCGGCCTCGGGCAGCCTGTTGTCGGCCAGCGTGACCTGCAGGAACAGTCCCTTGCCGGTGGCGTCGTCGTCGAGCAGCTCGCGCACCTCGATCAGTTCGGTCGGCAGCAGGCGCTGGACCGGGGCCCCGGCACGTGTCCGGCCGTCGCCCGCGGGCGTCATCAGGGACCGCTGCAGCACCTGCTGCGTGTCGCGTTCGACGCTGAGGTCGACGCGGGTCAGGCCGAAGTCGTCGCGGGCGTCGATGCGCAGGCACAGGAGCCCGGTCGGCTGCAGCGCAAAGGTGTCGTCTTCGGGCAAGAGCCAGCGGCCGACCGGCGCGTAGTCCTGCAGCACGCTGATCGGGTAGGTGCCCGGATTCGGATTGCGCAGACCGGTGTCGGCGACCAGTTCGATCTGGTAGCGGTCGGATGCGGTCAGCACGAACTCGCCCGCGAACGCAGTGGCCGCACCGCCGTCGTCCTGCACGTTCCGCGCCGCCAGCGGCAGCCGGCGACCGTCTTCGAGGAACACCATCGTCGCGGTGCGCACCGGCGCGGTCGCCTCGACCGACAATGCGACGCGGCTTCCGACCAGGGCCTCGATCGCGCCGCCGACCTGTTCGAGGTGGTCGACGCCGGTGTAGGCGGGCGGGGTGATGCTGGCGGTCAGGGTCGCCACCTGGGCCGGGCGCACGGTGCGCACGACCACCAGGCGATCCCCGTGCTCGTCGTCGCCGCCGCGAGCGTGGAACTCGAACGAGCCGGACAGGCGGCGGAACACGTGGCGGAAACGGTCACCGGGGCGCGGCGTCAGTGGCACGCTGCGGCGGTCGCCGGTGGTGCCATCGCTGCGCAGCGTGCGCAGGTCCAAGAACGCTTCCTTGGGCACGACGCCCTTGGCCAGCACCGATACGTGCAGGTCGGCGCCGGCGGGCATCACCAGTTCGGTCTCGCCGTCGTGGTCGGTGCGCTGCAGGTCCGGGCCAGCGGGAGGCAGTTCGACGAGCAGCGTGGTTTCGCGCGGGTAGTCGACGCCAATGCCGAGATGCCGCAGCGCGAAGGTGCGCGCCGTCGCCGGGGCGCTGACGGCGCCGATCGCGAGTGCTGCGACCAGCAGAACCGCCCCGGCGGTGACCCGGCCGAGCGCCCGATGGTCGAACAACGCCCGCAGGTCGAGTTCGCGGGTGCGGTCGATGGTCTCCTGCCACAGGCGTTCGATCATTGCGCGCGACTGGTTGCGCAGTTCGCGTGCGTCCGCGTCGTGCAGTTGCACGGCGCTGATCAGGCGCTGGTGCAGGTCGGGGTAGGTGTGCTCGATCCACAGCGCCAGATCGCGGTCGCGGAACCGTCGGCTGAGCGGGTAGCGCACGAAGCGGGCGATCGCGTAGCTGCCGACCGCGACCGTGATCAGCGTGTGCAGCAGGCGGACGGCCGTCGGCAGGCGCAGCCAACGGTCGAGCACGAAGAACAGGGCCACCAGCACGGCGATCCAGAGCACCGCCTTGGCCAGGCCGAACCACAGATACCGGGAACGCAGGCGCCCGAGCTGACGGGCCAGCAAGGGGCGCAGGTGCGCGGTGACAGGATCGTGCCCGGAGGCGGTCGGCATCAGCGTTGGAAGATCGGCAGGTATTGCAGCGGGATCTGCAGGATCAGTGTCGCGACGGCAGTGGCGAACGCGTCACCGGGGCCCGGCATACAGCGCCACGAACCGTCGCGGCGCTGCTGGTCGAGCAGCTCGCGCTTGATCATACGGAAGTAGCGCTGCCACTTCGGATCCCCGGTGATGTAGTAGGCCTGCACGGCGTAGTAATGGCCGTAGTAGAAGAAGTAGTGGTGGCGCCAGTCGCGGCTGAATCCGACCACCGAACGGTCCAGGTAGTCGAGCGCGTCACGGATGATCGGGCTGTCGTATTCGCCGGCCGCGTACAGCGTGGTCACGCCGGCGGCGGTCAACGGAAACGTCGCGCGGGTATGTTCGCGGTTTTGGTAACGAAAGCTGCCGCCCATGTCGCCGTAGGCGCCGTGGCCGCGGTAGCGGTAGCTGCGGTCGTTGCTGCGCACCGCGCTGCGGTAGACGTAGTTCTGCGCGTTGCGGATGGTCGTCAACGGCACGTGGATGCCGACGTTGCGGGCCGAGCGCAGTGCCAGCACCTGGCAGACCGTGATCGACATGTCGGACTCGCGCGCGAACGGCCGGTAGCGCCAGCCGCCCTCGGCGTTCTGCGAATCGACGATCAGGTCGACTGCGCGCTGCAGCGTGCGCTTGACGTCCTCGCGCTCGACCATGCCGTAGACCTCGGCCAAGAACAGGGTCGCGAAGGCGTGGCTGTACATGCGCGTGCCGTTCGACATCAGTTGGCCGTCGTCCTGCGAGCAGGACAGTACGAAGTCGAGGCCGCGGCTGATCTGCTGGCCGTACTTGCCGCGATCGGGCAGGTGGCCGCCCGCGAGGTAGCTCATCAGAGCGAGCGAGGTCACGCCGACGTGCGGCAGCGGGCGTTCGTCGAGCGTGCGGTAGTCGGTGTTCAGCTTGTAGCCGACGAGCTCCGCCCAGTAGCCGTCCGGGTGTTGGTGGGCAGCCAGCCATTCGTGACCGCGAGCGACCGCCTGACGCAGTTCGTCGTCGATCAGTTGGCGGTTGCTGGCGCCGCGCCGCAACGTCTCCTGCGCCGGCATCGCGGCGCAGACGGCCGCCAGGGCCAGCAGCAGGAGCGGTCGTCGAAACATGCTCATCGGGTTCCTCATCGGTCCTCGCGTGGGCCGTCGGCGAGCAGAATCAGGCCCTGGGTCGTCGACAGCACAGTGTAGGGCCCAACCGCGCTCATCCCATGGGGGGCGCCGCGTGCGGCGATGCCGTGGTGCTTGATGCCACCGGCGAACGCGCCCCTTCTGGTCTGCAGGTCGATGGCGTAGAGGCGGAAGTCGCCATTCGAACGCCGCGGTCGCACGCCGAACGTCACGAAACCGTCACCGAACTGCGGTGTGCGCATGATGTCGCCGTCGTCGGGCGCCAACGGCAGGGCGAAGCTAGGTCCGGCGGTGACGCCGACGCAGACCAACTGGCGGGCACGACTGGCCCGGTCCACGAAGGAGCTGACCAGCAGCGTGGTCGGCGCCGGGTTGTCGAGCCAGGAGCGTTCCCAGTTGAGCACGTTGGCATCGACGCCGACGTCGAGATCCTGGACCACGCTGCCGTCGTCGGCGGCGAGCACGACGACCCGGCTGCTGCGCTGCTCGTTGGCCTCGACCACGACGAACCGCGTGCCGCGGCGCTGCGCCAGCAGCAGCGTCGAGCCGGCGTTGCCCTGCCACTGCCAGCGCACGTCGCCGGTGTCGTCGAGTGCGAACACCTGTGGTTCGGCACTCGTCATCCGGCCATCGACCGGCAGGTAGATACGCTGTTGGTCGCCGCTGATACCCTGCGGGTAGAGGCGGGTGGCGAGGCTGGCGCGGTTCAGTTGCAGGCGGTCCGGCCCGACCGCGCGCCGCAGCGGGATGCGGCGGAGGGCGGTGCCGGTGATCGGATCGAGGCGGGTGACGGTCGGCGGGTCGTTGGTCGTCTTGCCGAGCGACAGCAGCAGGAGCTGGTCGGCGATCGGCTTGGGCTTGAACTGGTGGCCGCCGAGACTGCTGGTGAACAGGCGCGTTCCGGTCAGGGGTTCGATGCCGATCAGCTCGCTGTTGCCATCGGGAATCGAGGGTTGCGCCGACACGTGCATCACGCCGGTGGTGATGCCGAGGCTCTCGATCAATCGCGGCTGCTCGAACTCCAGCTCCCAGCGCAGTTCGCCGCTGCGGTAATCGAGCGCGAACAGCCGTTCCATGTCGGGCACGAGCAGGGTGTCGCCGCACACGATCACGTGCTCGAGGAACTCGACCGGCGTGGCGAACAACTGCCGCTGGCCGCCTTCGGCGTCGATGTCGAACGCCACCAGCTCGCTGCCCGCGACCACGTAGATCGGGGTGTCGGGTTTGCGGGGGAAGCCTTTGCCGATGCGCGTGTCGACGGCGCGCACGTACTCCTGGCGGGAACGCGGGCGGACGCGCAGCAAGACCCGGCGCGGCAACTGCACGGCGGTCGAAGCCGGCTCCGGCGGCCCCGCGGCGTCGGCATCGGCGCGGG
Organism: bacterium; assembly: GCA_011051855.1. Classification (GTDB taxonomy): domain Bacteria; phylum Planctomycetota; class UBA1135; order UBA1135; family UBA2386. The sequence continues at coordinate 5,808 of DRKG01000513.1, forward strand.
CGACGGCGGCGAACGTGCGGCCGGCGTCGGCCGGCCAGTCGGAGGGCTCGTCGTGGGCACGGAGCCGTCGGGCCATCGCGCGCACCAGCGGCGCGTTGCCGCGCCGGCCGGCGGCGACCTGCACGCGCCGCAGCACGCCGGGGGATACGGTGCCGGTGCGGATGGCGCGGCCGAGCACCTGGCAGGCGACGCCCAGATCCCCGTCCTCGACCGCGCGATCGAGCAACCGGATGCCGGCCTCGCGCGCGGCCGCGCTGTTGGGGAAGCGGCGCGTCAGTGCCGCGAGCGCGTCGCGATCGCTGCCGGCCGCGCGCAGCGCTTCGTTGGCGCGGGCGTCGATCGCGGCGTAGACCTTCGGGCCGTGGGCCGTGATCAGGCGGGCGATCGCCGCCTCGGCGAGCCGGGCGGCGGTGTCGCCGCCGATGGTGGTCTGGCCGTGGCGTTCGAGCAACTGCTGCCACAGCGCGATCGCGCGCGGTGGGTCGTGCTCGAAGGCGAGGGCGCGTTGCCACAGCACGAACGTCGCCACCGGCACGCCGAGTTCCGGCATCTCGGCGGCCGGAGCGCGCCGCTCGAGCCGTTCGAGCTCGCGCAACAAGCGTTTGCGATCGCCGCGGCTGTGCTGCAGCACCTTGCTCTGCACTTCGAGCCAGTGGGCGAGGTCGGGGGCGAGTTCGCGCGCGCTCGCGTAGCGGTCGAGCACGTCCGATCGCTGGTGCAGTTCCGCTGCCTCTGCGACCGCGAGTGCCGCGGCGTAGAGTTCCTTCTGCAGCGCGATGCGCGTCGGGTGGTTCGGCGGCAAACCGCGCTCGATGCACGCGGTGAGTCCGCGCCGGAACAGCTCCTGCACCGCGGCCGATTCGGCGACCGGGGCGTCGTCGGTGAGCAGCGCCTTGCGCAGCGAAGCCAGCCGCAGCAGGGCGGCGGGATCGTCGGGTTGCGCCCGCACCGCCGCCTGGCTGCGCGCGAGCAGCGCCTCGACGTCGAGCAGCAGGCCGAAGCTGCGGTTGCGCAGCGACGCGACGACGCCGTCGACCAGCATCAGGTTGCCGGGCCTGAGGCCGTTGCAGCGCAGCTCGGCCACCGGTTTGGCCGGCATGCCGGTGCGGTCGAATGCGAGCACGCGGTCCAGCGTCGGCACGAACACCGCGTCTTCGGTGACCGCGGGGCGGGCCGGGATGCGCAGCAGCCGGCGGCCGTCGATCTGGTCGGGGCGCACGAGCTGGCGTACGACGGCGCGGCCGAACGTGTTGTCCGGCCGTGCGCGCACGGCGACGACGCCGGCGCCGGACAGCACGAACTCGTCGTCGATCGTGCCGCACAGCCATTGCACGCGGTTCTCGATGCCGCCGATGCGCGCGTCGAACGGCAGCCGCCACAGCGCGGCCCCGCTGTCGACGTCGAGGCCCAGCACCGCCTGCGAGTCGAGCGGAGTCAGGCAGACGACGCCGTCGCAGACCACCGGTGCGTTGTTGGCGAAGAACACCTGGCGCTCGAGCTGGCCGTGCAGCATCGCCTTCGGCATGCTGACCACGTCGTAGGCGGAGACCCAGCGCACGCGGCCGTCGGCGGCATCGAGCGCAAACGCGACGCCGAGGTTGGTGCTGCCGAACAGCACCCCGCCGGCGAGCGCCAACGGCGACGCCGCGAACTCCATACGCGCGTTGCCGAACATGTTGACGTCCTGCTGGCTCGAACACACCAGCCGGCGCCACTTCGGCTGGCCGGTGTGCAGGTCGTAAGCGGCGATCGAGAACGCGATCGCACCCGAGCGATCGTGCACCGGCGCATACACGGTGTCGCCGGCGACCAGCGGCGGCGCACACGCGTCGTGGCCGCGATACCGCTTCGTGATGCGCCCGGCGAGTTCGTCGAAATGCGACCACAACAGCCGGCCGGTGCGCCGATCCCACGCGAACAGGCGCCGCTGCGGGATCTTGTTCATGACCTGCAGGCTGCCCTGGAAGTCGACCGAGACCGAATCGTCGGGGACCTGCAGGGCGGCGACGACCACGTCGTCGCCGACTGCTGCCGACAGCACCATGTCCTGGTTGATGGTGCCGCCCGGTTCGACGAGCCCACCGCGGCGGCGGCGCAACGGTCGCGCCTGCCATTCGTCCTCGAATCCCCGCAGCGGGCAGATCGAGACCCATTGGATGCGCTTGCGCAGCGGATCGAACGCGATCAGCTCGCGGCCCGTGTTGACGTAGATGCCGTCGAGGTCGCCGGTGGCGTGCAGCGACAGCTCGCCCTTCTCGCGGCGATCGAAACCGGGTGCCACCACTTCTTCGTGCCAGAACGGCTGCGGCC
>DRKG01000514.1 GCA_011051855.1 bacterium
CCCGCCATGCGAGGGCCTCCTTCCTTGCGGCCCGCCTCGACGCCCGCGCGTCCTCGAGCTTGCGCAGTGCGACGGCCGCGTCGAGCGTGTGCTCGAGGTCGAGCCCGTGGCGACCGAGGAGCTCCTCGCGGCGCGTTCGGTTGCTCTCGAGCGCGCCCTCGACGTTCTTGATCGACGCGTGGAGCCGCGCGCGCTCTGCGCTCTGCTTGTCGGCGCGCACGCGCGCGTCCTGCAGCTCCGCGCGGCGGCACTCGAGCGACAGGAGCAACCTCTCGACCCCCTCCGGCGTCCACGCCTCGGGCCCGTCGATCCCGAGCCGCGCGAACTCCTGCTGGATCTGTCTGCGCACTTCCTCCGGATCGAAGCCCTTGCTGGACCCCCGCCCGAACCACCACACCAGGCCGGAGCAGGCGACCAGCACCAAGCCGGCGCTCAGCAACCAGTCCCAGGGCGCAATCCCCCCGACGGCGGCAGCCGCGAGTCCGACCCCGAGCATCGCGAATGCCATTCGTCGCCGCCCCGACGAATCCCCGGGCACGGCGTCCGGCACCCGCAACCAGCGGCGCAGGGTCGGGATCGCACCCTCGATCCCAGCGCCGTCCTCGACCTCGCCCTCCTCGCCGAGCACGGCGAGCTGGATCCGCAGACCGTCGAGCTTCGCCTCCAGGCGCGCGTGTTCCCGCAGCACACCCTCGAGATCGGCGAGCTCGGTCGAGCCTTCGCCTTCCGCTTCGTCGATGCCCAGGGCCTCCTCCGGCCCCGCGAGTCCGGCCTCCCCGGCGGCGACGCGCGCCGGGCTCTCTCGGTCGCACGCATCCCGGTGCGCGTCCTTGAACGCCTGGAGTCGAGCCCGAATCGTCTCGAGGGTGGGCAGCGCACTGCCCTCGACCGCTTCTCGCCAATCCGGGCCGCCCCCGCGGCGTTCGAACTCCTGGCGCGACGCCACCAGCTCCCTCTCCGCTTGCGTCTTCGCAGAACGCGCCTGTTGGACCTTCGTCTCGAACTCTCGAGCTTCCTCCGTGTCCCCTGCCTGGATCGTTTCCATGCGCTTCGGGAACTCCGCGAGGCGGGCGGCGAGTTCCTCGCGGCGCGCCTCTTCCGCGCGATGCTGCTGCTCCAGCTCGATCCGTTTCAGGAGTGCCTCGTCCGCGCCCTCCCGGGCGAGTTCCCGTTCGAGCTCCTTCTGGCGCCTCTCGGAGGCATCGCCCTTGGCGAGCTTCTCGGTGACGTGCCGCACTTCTGCCTGCGCTTTCGCAAGCTCCTTCTCCCGCGTTCCGCGCTCCGTCCGCTTCGGAGCCGGCCGCGCGCGCTCCACCGCGTCGATGTCGATCCCGCCGTAGAGTTCGCGTCGCATGCGCGCCGCGAAACCCTCCTCCGAATCCCGCAGGAGGCTGCGCAGCTCGAGCACGTAGTTGCCGGCCAGGGACGCATCGGGGAGTCGCGGCGCTTCGCACGGCCGACCCTCCCGCGTCCAGGTCACCTCACCCCGATCGAGGCGGGCCCGCAGGGATCGCCCACCCGTTCTCCAGGTCGCCTCGGCGCGATCCTCTCCGCTGGCGGACTTCGGCCACAGGAGCGAGCGTACGACCCGGACAAGGGACGACTTGCCGATCCCGTTCGGCCCGTGCACGAGCACGAGTTCGGCCCCGTCGAACCCGGCCCGCAGTCCGTCGGGAAGTCCGCGGGCTTCGCGGACGTGGAGCCCTTCGAGCCTCACGAACCCTCCTTCACCGCGATCAGGTCCTCGAGGAGGTCTCGGGCCACCCGCAGCATGCGCGCATCGTCCGCGTCCGGCTCCTCGGGAGCGGCGTCTTCGAGTTCCCGAACGCGCCGCGCCATCAGGCCGATCGGCCCCTGCGTCTCGGCCAGTTCTTCGAGATCGAGGGCGGGCCGGGCGTCGTCCTCGAGGCCCTCGAGATAGCAGACGATCCCACTGGGGGAGTAGGACCACTCGGCCTCTTGTACCAGCGTCTCGAAATGCTGGACGAGTTCCCGGTGGCGTGCATGGCGCCCCGTGAGGACCAACCGCAGCGCCAGGGCCTCCGGGGGCCGGACCGCTCCGGCGGCCTCCTCGGCGAGGCGAGCAGCACCCTTCCGCAGCGCATCGGTGGCGTCGTCGACGAGGGACTCACTCGCCCCGTCGAACGGGGAGAGGTCGAGGACGAGTCGCTCGAAGCGCACTGGCGTGAGGACGAGCTGTTCGAGCCGCGCCAAGCGTCCGTCCTCGATCGTCGCCAGCCACGGGCCTCGCGGACCGGCCTCGCCGATGTCGCATGCAGAAACCGATCCCAGGTAGCCCAGAGGCCGCGTTCCCGCGGCCACGCGCCCGGCGGCAAGCGAAGGCTGGTGCACGTGGCCCAAGAACCAGCCGGACACGCCGATGCTCTCGAGATCGGCCTGGCGCGTCGGGGCGTAGGACTTCTCGCCCCCGCCGATCTGCGTGTGCAGGAGACCGAGCACGGGGCCGCCGCAGAAGGCATCTACCTTGCGGCGCAACTCCTCGCCGAGTCGTTCGAGCGGGTTCTTCCGGTAGACACGCTCAGGGAACGACCAGCCGAGCACACCGAAGGCGCCGCCGCCCGTCTCCACGCACGCGAGCTCGAAGACCCCACCCTCGCCGAGGAAGCGGAAGCCGTCGATCGCTCGCGCGAGGCGCGGCAGAGCAATGTCGTCGTGGTTGCCTGCGACGCCGAGCACCTCGATCCCCGCTTTACGCAGCCTGCCTACGCCCGCCTCGAGCGGCCCGAAGGCTTGGAAGCGATCCTCGTTCTTCTCGACCACGTCGCCCGCGAGCAGGGCCGCGTGGACCTCGCGCTCGAGCGCCAGCTCCACGGTGCGTTCCCAGGCAGCTCGTGCGGAGAGGGCCTGTCCCCAGGTGCCGCGACTCGGTTGCGTGTTCTCGGGCGGGAACCGCACCGGCCGGCGACCCAAGTGCAGATCGCCGATAAGGAGAACGCGAAGGGCCATAGGAAGGAAGCACCCTACATATCAAACAGCCGAGGAAACAGTGCTCCTCCCTACCTATTCCGCGCCCCTATCCCGCCATCTGCTCCGACTCGCCCGCCGCAGGGAGCGACCCTACGCCGAGCGGATCGTGATCTTCTTCGCCGACGGCTCGGGTTTGACCTTCGGCAGGCGCACCTTCAGGACCCCCTTCTTGAAGGTCGCCTCGGTGTGCTCGGCGTCCACTTCGGCCGGCAGCGGGATCACCCGCTCGAATGCGCCGAAAGAACGTTCCGTGCGGTAGAAGCCCTCATCCTCGGTGGCTTCCTCGCTGCGCTTCTCACCACGCACGACGAGGGCACCGTCACGCACGTCGATCTCGATGTCCTCGGGGTCCATGCCCGGCAGTTCGATGCGGATCTCGAGATGCTTGCGCTTGTCGACCACGTCGAGCGTCGGCGAGAACAGCGCCGGACTGAAGTCCCCGAACCACGAGTCCTGCCGATCCGCACCGAACGGCGTCGACCAGAGCGAGCCGAAGCCGAAGCGCTCGAACAACTGACGGAGGTCCTGCTCCACGCGCGCCAGCGGGTGCGCGGTGTCACGGACATCGGCGACGCGGCGGGCACTCTTGTCACCGCGCTTGAAGGGCAGCCATTTCTTGAACTGGTCCAACATCACACAGCCTCCTTGGGTCTCGATCGATGACGGCGGCACCCCGCGGGCCGCCTCCGCAAGCCCGCGCCTCGCGGGCCCAGGCGAGCCAATGCAACGACCGTGCCAATGTGGCGCACCGAGGCAACACATTGCGCCCAGGCTGATTACGAATGATTAGCAAAGACTCCCACGAGCCGCCACCTGCCGCCCTGGCAGCTCCCCCGCCCCGATCTGACAGCCCGGACTACTCTCGACCGGCCTGCTGGGAGCGCCGCGGAATCGGCAGATACTCGACGCTGGGCTGCCGCCGAACCGGCTGCGGGAACATGTTCATCAGCGCCATCACGTCATCGGGCATGTCGGTGCGGACGGGCAGACCGAGCTCCTTCGCCATCGTCGGCGTGATCGGGTAGTCGTGCGTCCACCGCCCTTCGGAGAGCATCGTCGCCAACTCCTGGCGACGGTCCTCGGGCAGGCGGTCCGACAGCAGCTCGGCGACGCTGTCGCGCAACTGCGCGATCGCCTTCTTGCCCTGGTCGGCCAGAATCAGCGTCTGGTCGTCGACCTCGGCAATCGGCTTCTGCTCGACCACGCGCAGCAACGAGGCAGCCGGATACTGGCCGAGCTGCGGATCGACGGGGCCGAGCACCGCGTGCTCGCTCATGACGATCTCGTCCGCAGCGAGCGCGATCAGCGTGCCGCCGGACATCGCGTAGTGGGGCACGAACACGCGCACCTTGCCGCGATGTTGGCGGATCGCCCGCGCGATCTGCAACGACGCCAACACCAGCCCGCCGGGCGTATGCAGCACGAGGTCGAGCGGCACGTCGGGGTCGGTCATGTGACACGCCCGCAGCACGTCCTCGGAATCGTGCACGTCGATGTAGCGAAACACCGGAAAGCCCAGAAACCCCATCGTCTCCTGTCGGTGCACGAGCAGGATCACCCGCGACCCGTGCTCCTTCTCGAGTCGCGCGATCATGCGTTGCCGCGACGCCTCGAGCAGGCGCTGCTTCAACACCGGCTGCAGCGTCATCAAGATGAAGAAGATCCAGATCCATTCGCCCATGACGGTCTCAACTCCACGATCGAGGGTGGCGCCGCCGGGCCGCGCGTAGGTGCGGCGACCAGGCCGTTTCGAACCCGAACTCGTCGCGCTCGAACCGACGCGGCCGATGCGCGATCAGGAACAGCGGCAACAGCAGCATGCCGGCCACGAACCCGCCGACGTGCGCCCAGAATGCGATGCCTTCCGCCTGCTCGGGCCCAGCCAGTGCAAACGCCCCGCTCACCAGTTGCATCAAGAACCAGAAGCCCAGGTAGGCGATCGCCGGCAGCTCGAAGAAGAACGGCACGAACAGGATCGGGACCATCAGGATGATCCGGCTGTGCGGGAACAGCACGAAGTAGGCCCCCATCACGCCGGCGATCGCCCCCGACGCACCGACCGCGGGCACGGTGGAGTCCGCGTTGACGAACCAGTGGGTCAGACCGGCCGCGATGCCGCACGATATGTAGAACACGAAGAACCGGCCGGGGCCGAGCCGGTCCTCGACGTTGTCCCCGAAGATCCACAGCGTCCACATGTTGCCGAGCACGTGCGCCCAGCCGCCGTGCAGGAACATGTTGGTCAAGAACGGCCAGTAGTCCTGCATCGGAAAGCCGACCCATTCCGCCCAGCGCGGATGCGTGTAGCGAGCCGGCACGACACCGAACAAGTAGAACAGGGCTTCTAGCTGTTCCGGCGTCAGCGACAGCTCGACCAAGAACACGAACGCGTTGGCCGCGATCAGCAACCACGTCACGATCGGGGGAGAGCGGCGGGGGATGCTGTCCTGAATGGGGAACATGCCGTGCGCGGTCCGGGCGACGCCCCGCAGCTTCCTCGAACGTGGCGGCCGTGTCACCACCCAACCGGAGCAGGCGGGGCGGTGGCCCCTCTGAGCATTCTGCCAAGGAGTTCGCGGAGCGAGCTGATTCATGACTGGATCGAGCTAAGGTGCTCCTGTGGCACATCGGAACGATCTGGCGACGGCGGTCGCCGACGGGGACCGCGGTGCGTTGGCGCGCGCGATCACGCTCGTCGAGAGCCAGCGGCCCGCTGACAAGGCTGCGGCCGAACAACTGCTGACGACGCTTCTGCCCCGCACGGGCGGAGCGCTGCGGGTCGGCATCACCGGGGCCCCCGGCGTCGGCAAGAGCACGCTGATCGAGGCTCTGGGCATGCAGTTGTGCGATGCCGGCCGACGGGTCGCGGTCCTGGCGGTCGACCCGAGTTCGACGGTCAGCGGCGGCAGCATCCTCGGCGACAAGACCCGCATGGACCAACTCAGCCGGCGGCCGGAGGCGTTCATCCGCCCGTCTCCGGGAGGCGGCACACTCGGAGGGGTCGCCAGCCGCACCCAGGAGGCGATGCTGCTCTGCGAAGCGGCCGGCTTCGACGTCGTCTTGGTCGAGACCATCGGCACCGGCCAGTCCGAAGTCGCCGTGCACGATATGGTCGACTTCTTCCTGCTGCTGCTGTCGCCGGCGGCGGGCGACGAGTTGCAGGGCATCAAGCGCGGCGTCATGGAGCTGTGCGACGGCGTGCTCGTGAACAAGGCCGACGGGGATCTGATCGCCGCCGCCAACGCGACCGCCCAGCAGTGCACCCTGGCGATGCGCGTGCTTCACGCCGGCGAGGCGAACCCACCGTCGGTTCGCACCGCCTCGGCGACGACCGGTGAAGGCCTGTCCGAACTCTGGCGGGAGATCGAAAGCACGCTCGCCCGCAGCCGGGCCGACGGTCGCTTCACGCAACGGCGGCAGCAGCAAGCAGTCCGGTGGCTGGAACGCAGCGTGCGCGAAGGGCTGCAAGCATTGTTCGAAGCCGACGGCCAGATCCGCACCGCCCTGGCGAGCGCCAAAGCCAAGGTCGCCGCCGGCGAGCTGGTCGCAACGGCCGCCGCCAACGATCTGCTCCGCCAGTGGCGCAACCGTTGCTCGGCGGGTTAGCCCGATCTATGCACGAAGCGGCGCCGCCACTGGTCAGTGGGCCAAGGATTCCGCACAACGCAATGCCGTTCCCAGCGAGCCGCCAACCCGTCGGCCGCGGACGCCTGACGCCGCGTGGGCGTGGAGGGCATGTGCCGGGGGTGCCGGTTCATGCAGAGACCGGGCTGCGCTCACTGCCCGACGAGCTTGGCCCAGGCCGGGTGGGACTCGTGCACCTCCCCGGAACCGAAGTTCTGCACCCAGTAGCGACCGTTTGCACCGATGCCGATCTCCCGGTGGCTCGGCGACAGCAGGTTGCGGTGGTGGCCGGACGAACGGCACCACGCGTTGTGCGCGCCGAGGGCGCCCGAGACCTTGGCGATGTTCTCGCTGACGCCGAACATGTAGCCGGCCAGGCGCAGGCGCTGGTTCGGCGTGCGCCGTTCGGGCACCGGCGAGAAATGCGAGAAGTAGCCCTGCTGTGACATTTCGTCGGCATGGCCCTGCGACCCTCTGCTGGCGCTCTCGACGATCGCCAGTGGGCGATGGCCGAACATCTCGCGGTAGTCGTTGGTGATCTTCAGCAGGCTGCGCACCGCCACCGAGAACCCGGGGCCGACCGCCTTGTTGTAGGCACGGATCAGCCGCCAGCGTTCGCGCTCGGTCCGCTCGGCCGGCGTGCGGCAATACGTCTGCAGCGTGATGGTCGCCCCCGGCTCGAGCGCGCGCGCCCACGCCACTGGCGCCAACGCGGCCGCCACCGACTCGCCCGGCGCGAACCCGCCGAGTCGCGCAGCCTGAACGGCCAGCCAATCGAGGCGATCGAGGTCGTTCGCCAGCTTCTTCGGCACACGCAGCTTCGTGCGCGAACCTTCCCATACCTCGCGCAACGCCGCGACCCGCAGCGCCACCTCGGCCTGCACGCGGTTGTATTCCGCGAACTCCTCCCCCGACACCGCCGGCGGCTTGTAGGGGTAGAAGTAGCGCACCTCGTCGAAGATCAACTCCTTGGCGTGCCGGCGCGCCGCGTCCAAACGTTCCCGTTCGGCGGCGAGCTTGTCGACTTGCCGGCGCAACGAGCTCTTGCCGACGCGGGCGACCAGCGCGCCGAAGCGTGCCTTCATCGCCAGCGCCAGCGCCGCCGCCTCGGTCTCCCCGCGTTGGGTCACGGACTGCACGAAGGCGTCGCGCGCGGCGGCCGACTTCTTGCGCAGGGCCGCGTCGAGCTGCGGACCGAACTGCTTGGCGAGGTCGGCGAGTTCGAGTTGCCAGCGCGACACGAACCGGCCGCCCTTCAACACGTAGCCGGCCGCACCATGCTCGTCGGCACGCCCCCGCATCAACACCCGATCCGCCGCCGGTTGCAGTCCGGCATCGGCGCCGACGGCAGAGGCCAGCGCCTCTTCCGCCGCCGCCGACTCCCCGAGCTTGTAGAGCAGGGTCGCCGCACCGAGCGCGGCATCGCCCTCGGGTCGGAGCTGCGCCATCAACGTGCGCACCCCTTGCCCACTGAGATCGTGCCAGGCGAGCGGGAACTCACCGTCCGCCGAACGCGCAACAAGGCGACCCTGGTCGACGCGCACCAGCTCGAGAGCGCGGCCATCGTCGGCCTCGGTCGCCAACACCTTGCCGGCCGCCACGGCGGCGACGATAGCCTGCTGCCATCCGGCCAGCCGCTCGGCCTCGTCGGCGCGCGCAGCCAGGCGATCGGCGAACTGGGCATCGCGCGAACGCACCGCTTCGGCCGTTTCGCGCAACAGGCGCGCTGCACCCACGTAGTCCTCCCCCTCTTCGGCCGCGCGCACCTTGTCCATCTGGCTCCGCAGGCTCTGCAGCGTTGCGAGCCCATCTGCCGCGTCGACCTTCGTCGGCGATGCACGTTCCACCACCGGCGCGGGCTCGACCACCTTCGCTTCCAAGCGCGCCAACTCGTCGCCGACTTCGTGGAAGGGCGCCGACGACGGCAACCGGTGGCAACCGGTGCGGAGCAACGTGATCGCGTGCTGCAGGCGCCCTTCGCGCGCCGCGGTCCGCGCCTCGAGCAGCAGCTCCTGCATCGCCACCCGAGCGCGTTCGCGCACCGACTGCTCGAGAGCCTTGAGCCGAGCGACGGCAGCCTGTTCCCGGGCCAGCTCGAAGCCCGCCTGCACCAGCGCGAGCGCCTGCGCGTAGCGGCCTTCACGGCAGCGCGCCTCGATCTCGTCGGCGGCCACCGGCAAACCCACCGGCTGTAGACTCTGCCCACGATCGACTCCTGGCGGCGGCTCCGCGTGCACACCGCGCTGCGGGCGCGCGATCGCCGCCGCGGCCTCCTCGCGACGGCGCAGCAATGCGCGCAATCGCGAACGCACCTTGCGGGCCGCGACCTTCTCGTCGGGCGCCCCGCTCGCTTCCAGCCGCTGCAGTTCGCGCGACCAGACCGCGTAGCCGCGTTCGTCGCCGGGGTCGAGCACCGCGGCTTCGAGCCGCGCGCGCGTGACGCCGACCTGCCGGATCGCCGCTTCGACCGCGGCGAGGCGCTCCAGCCGGTCGTCCTCGCTGCCCGCCCACTGCGATCGCAGCCGCGCGACCTCGGCCGAAGCCGCGTCGAGGTCCCCCTTCGCGCGCAGACTCTCGACGTAGCCGAGCAACCCGCGCACTTCCGCGCGGTCATCGCCGGACCATGCGAACGCAGTCCCTGCCGCGAGCAGCGCGACCACCGCCAACACCGGCGCGAACAGAGACCCCGAGCGCTTGCGGCGGCGGCGCGACGCGCGTGCGAGCGGCGCCAGCACGTCGTCCGGGCCGGCCGGGCGGGTAACGGTTCGCCCGACCACGAGCACGGCCCGCCCGATCTCGATGCGGTCCCCGAGTTGCAGGTCGGCCGCGCGCACCGCCTTGCCGTTCACCCGCACGGCCTCGGTCGCCCGCAGGCGTATTCCGTCCGCGTGCGCCTCGAAACGCACGTGACCCGGTGCCACGCCGTCCTCACCGAGACGGATGGTGTCGTCGGGCGCGGAACCAGCGGTAGCCGGCCGTTCGTCCAACGGATGCAGGAAGGTCTGCCCGGCATCGAGGATCTGCAGGGTGTACATGCGGCAGCTTTCGGGCGCGCAATCGGCTCGCGCGTAGAGGGGGCTAGAGCGGCAGTCTACCCGCCTCGCCCCGCCGAAGGGACCTCCTGGCGCAACCAGAGGGACCCGACCTGCCCCCGAGTGCGTTCGGCGTCCGGCACCAGGTCGCTCGCGAAGCGCCGCCGGGCGATACGCACGACCGGCAGCCCGCGCAGCAGGTCGCGGGTGCGCGCAAACTCGGCCGCCGTCTGGTTGGCGACCATCAGCCAACCGCCCGGTCGCAGCGAGGCGACGGCGCGTTCCAACATGCGTCGGGGACGCAAGCGCGACACCGGCGCACCCCAGCGCAGGCAGGCGTAAGCGGACACGAACGGAAAGAACAGGCTGACGACGTCCTGCTCCGGCAGCCGCACCGCGGTCGCGTCGGCGACCTCGTAGCGCACGACGCTGCCGTCGACCGAAGCCTGGGCGGCACGCGCGCGGCCGTGATCGGCGCGCGAATGGCCGTCGCGGTAGATGCCGTGGCCGTCGAGTTCGATGCCGCGCAACACGACGCGGCGCTCTCCGCCGGCGTGGCGCGACAACCATTGCTGCAGGGCCGGGGCATAGTGGAAGTCGCCGCAGCCGAGGTCGGCGCAGCGCACGGCGCCGTCCGGGCCGCACGGCACGGCCAGGTCGCCGGCGAGCCGTTCGAGCTGTTCGAGCCGCGCGAGGTTGGCCGCCGCGAGTGCCGGCGACATCGTCCGGAGCGCCGCCGTCAGGTCGTAGCGCTGTCGCAATCGCGCGACGCGCACCGCCGCAGCCGGCGCAACGGCACGACCGCCTTCGAAGTCGCGCCCGGGTTCGGCCGCCCAACGCGGCACTCCACGACTCCACGCGAGCAATGAGCGCACCAGAAAGCCGACCTCGATCGCCGGCGCGCGCATCCACGCCACGCTCTGCTGTAGGATCCCGGGCACGGCCATGCCATCGGCATTCGCCGCCGACGAACCGAACCCGGTTCGGGCGATCTCCCGCCCGTGCGCGCCGCTCAGCGCGCGGTCTGCGGGAACTTCAGGTACGGCAGCTTGACTCCCTGGAACTCGAAGTTGTCGATGCGCAGCTCCGGCGGTGGTTCGAAGCCGCGGCCGCCTTCGAAGGCGATCAGGTCGTTCTGCTCGACGCCATCGCCGGACACGCCGAGCGCTCCGACCAACTGGCCGTTCTTGTAGAGCGGCACCGACCCCGGGAAGAACGTCAGACCGTTCTGGTAGCCGGGGTCCGGCGGCTCGTTGCCCCAGCGGTCGACCTGACCGGGGAGCTGGTTGAGCAGCGCGAGGTTGTAGAGCGGGCCGGGCGCGGTATCGCCCGAAGCCGGCGCATAGGTCGCCCCGGCGGGCGGGCCGGCGGCGATGTAGTCCGCCTGCGAGAACGTGCCACCGATGCCCGGCGGGTAGAACGGCTGCGACAGGAAGCCGAGCGTGCGCGTGGTCAACGCAATGCCGCGGTTCTGACCGGTCGGGTCGACCGGGAACCCATCCCACGCATCGCCGAACGGAAACGCGAAGCCGTTGTTGTTCGCGACCGGCGTCGAGAACGGGCCATTCGGCCGGCAATAGTAGACGGTCGAGCGCGCCTTCGCGGGCACCACGTCGACCGCGTCGGTCAGCGTGTCTTCCATGCGGAAGTGCGCCAGGATCAGACCGCGCGTATCGACGACGGTCGCGATCACCCGCGCCGAACTGCCGAGCGGCAAGCGCACCTGCCCGCGCGTGATGTTCGCGCTGTCGATGACCTGACCGATGATCCGCTCGACGTCGGGCTGCGTCAGCACCTGGCCGCCGAAGCCGTCCATGCCGGCACGCGGCCCGATCAGGTAGCCGAACGGATCGGCACGCCCCATCGTCGGCACCATCACGAAGCCGCCGGGGGCGGCCGCCGCGCGCGCCGCAAACCCGGCCGGGCGCGTCGTCTGCTTCACGTACGGCAACAGCACGCCGAGAATCGTGATCGCGCCCTCGAGCGGGATCTCGTCGAAGAAGAAGTCCTCGTCCCCGGCGGCACCGCTGCCCGACGCGCCCTGGATCGCCGCGAACTCGGCCGCCTCGACGTTCGGGTCGCCGTTCTGGTCGAGCACGTAGACGCCGACGCCGCCGACCAGCCGCCGCACGCCGCCGGCATTGACCTTGAACAGCGGCACCGCCCCCGGCAGCAGCGTGATACCGGGACTCGGGAAGGTGCCGTCGAGGTTGCGCGACGGGTTGAAGACGGCCCCAGCATTGAATGCCGTCGGCGGCGTGGTCAGCGCCGTCGCGATGTCCGCCCCGCGGTTCGTCGAGTTGATCTGCCACAGCGGCCCCTGCGGCGTGCCGGCGACGCCGGTGCAACGGCGCGTCGGCGCGATCACCGTGTCGCCGGCCCCGCTGGCCGGCAACTGCGAGGCGATGAACTCGCTCGCGAACGTCGGCGGGAAGTGGAACCGACTGAGCGTCTCGACCGTGCGCGACGACAGCGGCGCTTGGCTATTCGAGAAGAACGACGTCGTGCGCGCCAGGCTGACGGCGATGTTGTCGGCGTCCGTCGGCGCGAGGCCGATCGTCGAATACACGCCGAGGATGTCGCCGGTGCGGTCGGTCACCGCGATGTGCACGTCGTCGGGCTCCCCCGCGCCGACGGCGACGATCGAGTTCAGCGCGCGCGTGATGATCGTGGTCACCTCGGCGGCGGTCAGCGGCGTCGCCGGGCCGCCGGAGACGAACGCGGCCGGCGTGGACGTCTGTTTGGGATTGCACGAACCGAGCACGAGCCCGGCGGCCACCACAACCCCGGCGAACACCCCGACCGCGAGACGGCGACGCACGACGGGACGGTCCTGATTGGAGAATCGTGAGGGCATGGCCATTGTCGTCCGGGCTACCAGGTCGTCAGGATGTTGGTGAACACGTTGTACTGCACGTCGTCGGTCTCGTAGATGCGCGCGAACCCGTCGTCCGGGAACAATGCCGACGCGCCGAACTGCAAGATCACGTTGTTGGTCAACCACGGTCGGTACTGGGTGCCGAAGAACACCTCCGTGCCGATCGATTTGCTGATGTTGGCAGCCTGCAACAGGAACTCGAGCGACGACGTCTTGTCGAAGCGCAGATAGGTCAGACCGACCTGGGCACGCCACTTCGGCGTCAGCTCGAAGTCGGCGGCCGCACCGATCAGCAGCACGCCGGGGTTGACGAAGTTCGATTGCCCCTGGGTCTTGCTGGTCTGCAGGTCGGCCAGCGGACTGAACGGCTGGGTCAGGCCGGTGCCGGTGAACGGCAGTCGCTGCGTATTCCAGAACGAGAATGCGCCGCCGCCGAACGCCGGATTGTCGAGGATCGCATCGAAGCCGCTGGCGGTGCCGTCGCGGGGACTGCCGTCGCCCGACGCATACAACCCGAACAATCGCGGACGCCACCAATCGATGTCGTACGACACCTCGACAGCGGCAAAGCGCGCGTCGATATCCACCCCGCGCGCAGCAATCTCGTTCTGCTTCTCCTCGCCGAACGCCTTGTAGAGTGCGTGGGTGATGTTCCAGCGGCCGAGATGGCCTTCGCCCGCCCATCCCAGGTAATAGGCGGTGACCTCGTTCGGCGTGAAGTTGCCGATCGGCTTCGGCGACACGAGGAAGCGGTTGTCGTCGAACTCGAAGCCGCGGCGGTCGTTGTTGTAGTGGAACGAAACCTCGGTCGTGTAGCCCTTGACCGGCCAGTCCTGCCGGTAGAGGTTGGCGATGAACACCGTCTGGTCGCGACTCTCGAAGCGGTTGAGCTGCGAGTTCGTGTCCTTGTCGAGCTGGTTGAACAGCGCGACGTTGTATTGCCACTTGTTGTTGTCGTAGTTGCCGAAGAAGCGCGCGCCGAGATTCGCGTCCTCGAATAGGAAGCCGCGGAAATCGGAACGGAACGGCAGGATGCCGACTTCGACGCTGCAGAAGTCGTAGCGATCGCTGAGGTCGAACAGGTGGTATTCGACGAACGCCTCTTGCAGTGCGATGTCGTATTTCTTGCGCTCGCTGCCGAGCGCCGGGTCGATCACCACGACGCCGACTTCTTCGACGTTCAATTGGGTGTAGTTCAGCACCGGCGTGATGCGGATGCGCCAGTCGACCGGCTTGAACGCCTGTTGGCCGCGGAACAGGTCGAACGACAGCGCCAGATCGTCCTGCAGGAACGTCTGCTGGCCGTCGCCGAACACCGATTCGCGCACCGGACCGGGACCGGTGATGCCGGTCGGCGTCGGCACGTCGCGCGTCTCGAAGAAGAAACGGTTGGTGATCGTCGCCGCGAAGAACAGATCCTCGCTGCCCAGGATCGGGAAGTCGCCCTTGAGGGGATGCTGGCGGTAGGAGTTCCACCACTGAGCCGGCTCGTTGATCACGTAGGGCGGCGGCGCAACGATGCCGACCGGCCGGCCGGGCGCGAACCAGCGTGACGCGATCGGCAGGAAGTCCGGTGGTGCCTGCGGCGCCTCCTCCTGTGCCGGGGCGGCCGACGCGACGGCCAGCAGCGCGGCAGCGCCCGCCGGCGACCGCACGATTCGCTCCGAGCATCGCCACCACCGACGATCCCTTCTGCAACGTATCCGACGCGTCATTCGATCCTCATGGGGGCAACGATCCGACCGAGAGCGGCTGCATTGGAACGGGGCCGACGACGCCTGCAAAGTACTTTCGAAACCGATGCCAAGGGACTTTCGCGCTCGTCCGTCGCAACCTCGGGTCGCTCGGGCTAGCATCCTGCGCGCAGCCGCCATGCCACGCTTCCAACTGCTCGTTCGGGAACTCGGCAAGGAGCCGCGGACCATCCCGCTGGCCGATGCCATCGTCGTCGGGCGCTCGCGTTCCGTCGACCTCACCGTCGACGACGAAGAGGTCGGACGCAAACAGTTCCGCATCGGCGTGACCGCCGGCTTCGTCGTGCTCGAAGGCCTCGGCTCCACCAACCCGACGCGCGTCGACGATGGCACCATCAAGGCCGGCGAGAAGACCACGCTCGCCGCGGGCGCGACGATCCGCGTCGGCAAGACCGAGTTCCAGGTCGAGGCCGCCGACGCGACCGAGCTCGGGGCGGCCAAGCCGTCGGAGGCCGTCGATCGCACGATGGTCGCCAAGGGGCCGGGCGTGGCGAAGCCCCCCGTCGCGGGCCACGACACCAGCGACGCCCCGGGGAACACGATCGAGTTCCGGCGCCCGGGCGGGCCGGCCGCCAAACCGGCGGACCAACAGCCCGCGCCCGACGAGGCAGCCGGCAACACCCTCGCGAAGGGCTTCCGACCCGGCGCGTTCGCCGACCCGCAGGAGGAGAAAGCGCCGGCGAAACCGTCCGAAGCGAAGCGGCCGCCGACCGAGCCGGTCACCCCGCCGGCGGTGCCGGCCGAAATCACCACCAACAAGCCCAAGACCGTGCCGCTGCGCCGCGAGGACCTGCCTCCGCCGACGCCCCCTGCTGGCGGAGAGGACCTCGAATCGCGCCTGCACCAGTCGATGCCGCGACTGTTCGTCAAAGGCGAAGGACTGAAGCGACCGGTGCGGTTGATGAAGGCGGCCAACAAGGTCGGTCGCGCCGAGACCGCCGACGTGCTGCTGCCCCACGAATCGGTCTCCGAGCAACACGCCGAGATCCGCTTCGACGGCGCACAGTGGTCGCTGCACGATTGCGGCAGCACCAACGGAACCGTCGTCGACGGCTCCCACCTGCGCGGCGGCAGCACGACCATCCGCCGCAACACGCTGATCGGGATCGGCGCGCTGCAGTTGGTCTTCCTGTGCAGCGATCCGGCCCGCGGGACGCAGGACCGGCGCGACGAAACCCGCGCGCTGAAGATCCTTACCAAGAACGGCAAGCTCGACGCCGCCACCGCCAACGAGATCCGCCAGATGGCGCGCGGCGAATCGGCGCAATCGATCGCCGAGATCGTGCTGCGCGACACCGCACTCGGCCCGAGCGATTGGGCCGGCGCGATCGCGATCGCGCGCAACACGGTCACGCTGCTGGACCGCATCCTGCGCTTGTTCGGACGACGCTGACATGAACCTCGGCTTCCTCGCCACCTGGCACGCGCCGGTCGCACTGGCCTCGATCGCGCTGTTCGTGACCTGGCACCTCGTCGCACCGTTGCCGTTCGGCGATCGCGGCGACCCGAACGTGCCGTTCCTCTTGACCACCGGCTGGTTCGCGGTCGCCGCCTACGTGGTGCTGGCGCTCTACGCCGCCCGCCGCGCCGCGCACCGCCTGCGGCTCAGCCCGGAGTTCGGCTGGGCGGCGCGGCTGTCGCAACTCGAACGGGCGCAGACGCAACTGACCGAGCTGCAGAACCGCGTGCGTCGCCGCGAGATCGGCGGCAAAGCCGCGATCCAACGGGCCGCGCGCGCCATCCTGACCGACCACGGCGTGCGCAGAGTGCTGCGCGTCGGAGTGCGCCCGGATCGCAGCGGGCTCGGCCAGTTCGAGATCCAGGTCCAGCCGCGCGACGCGATCGGGCGCATGTCGTGCTGGCTGTCGGCGCACGTCTGGTACGGCGTCGCGGCCGCGCTGCTGGTGTTCTTCCACGGCGGCGGCCGCTGCGGCTCGACCATGGGGCTCTTGCTGAACGTACTCAGCTACTTCGTCATCGCCAGCGGCCTGCTCGGCGCGTTGTTCTGGGCGTGGGGGCCGACCCTGCTGACGCGCGCCGAGCGCGAACTGACGATCGAGAAGGCGGTGGCGCTGCGCGAGCACTTCGCGCGCAAGGTCGCGGACGCGGAAGCGGCGCTGTCGTCGGCGCCGGATCGGCGCCAGCGCGCACTGGCCGACGTCGCGGCGGCCGAACGCAAGGTCGAAGACGCCGGTCGCCAAGACGACAAGAAGGCACGGAAAGCGGCCGAGAAGGAGCTGAAGAAGGCCAAGGCGGCGGTCGCGGCGATCGACCGCGAGGTCTCCGGTCTGCCGAGCGAACTGGCCGTGCTCACCGGGCAACAGCAGCGCGTCGCCCGCGAGACCGCGCGCCTCGAACGCTACCGCACCCTGCTGCGCGGCTGGCGGCTGTTCCACGTGCCCGCCTCGATCGTCCTGCTGGCGCTGGTCGCCGTGCACGTGCTCAGCATCTGGTACTACTGACATGACCTCCGCCACCGAACAAGTCGACGCGCTGCTCGCGCTGCCGTTGTTCCGCGACGTCGACGACGAACTGCTCGACGGCCTGCGCATCGAGGCGGCGATCACCGACGGCGTGCATGCGTGGGAAGCGGGTGCGAATCCGCGCGCGGGTTTGCTGCGCTTCGCCGACCTCGCCGATGGTGAGGTGGTGGTCGCGCAGGGCACGCTGGCGACCTCGTTCGTGGTGGTGATGTTCGGTCAAGTGCAGGCGCTGCAGGCCCGCTCTGCACGCGACGTCTACCACCACCGCGACTACGGGCCCGGCGACTGGTTCGGCGAAATCACCACGCTCACCGATTCGCCGGCGCTGGCGAGCTACCGCGCCGACGGCGACACCCAGGTCGCGCTGGTCGACGCGCGCATGTTCCGCCGCCTCTACAGCGAAGACGACACCTTCAAGGAACGCATCGACGCGGGTTACCGCGACAGCCTGCCGCTGCACCTGCGGCTGTCGCCTCTGTGCAAGGACCTCGACGAACCGGCGCTGCAGGCACTCGAGCGCGAAGCCGAGCTGCTCGACGTCGAAGAGGGCGAGGTCGTGATCGAAGCCGACTCGCCGGCGGACCACGTCTACCTGGTGCGCACCGGCGCGGTCGCGTGCTACGTCGAAACCGCGGCCGGCGAACGCACGCTCGCCTACTACAAGGGCAGCGCGACGTTCGGCGAACACACGTTGCTGGGCGAAGGCGCCACCTGGCCGGCCAGCTACAAGACGCTGATGCAGACGTCGCTGGTGAAGCTGCCGAAGCGCGCGTTCCAGCAGCTGAACGACACCTCCCGCCGGGGGCTCGTGCGCGCGGCCAACCGGCTCGTCGGTCGCGACGACGCCGAGCTCGCCAAGACCGGCGACGCCTCCGACCTCGGGCCGCGCGGCGTGCTCGACGAGCTGTTCGTGATGGTCGAACGACAGTCGTTCAAAGGCGGCCGGGCGCTGGTCATCGACCGCAAGAAGTGCGTGCGCTGCAACCTGTGCGTCGAGTCGTGCGAAGCAGTGCACGACGACGGCATCCCGCGGCTGAGCAAGATCGGCACCCGCGTCGCGACCGACGAAATGCTGATCACCGCCTGCTACCACTGCACCACCCCACAGTGCATGCTGTCGTGCGATTACGCGGCGATCCGCCGCGATCCGCAGGGGCGCGTGCGCTTCGAATACGACCTGTGCGTCGGCTGCGCCGGCTGCATCGACGGCTGCCCCTACGGGGTCATCCGCCTGGTCGAACCCAAGCCGCTGCCCGCGCCGCGCCCGACGTTCCTACAGAGCCTGCCGTGGATCGGCCACCTGTTCGGCGAACCACCCGCACCACCACCGCCGCCGCCCCAGGACACCAAGCTGCGTTCGGTCGGGGCCGGCGGCAAGGTCTCGCCGGTCAACGGCAAGACGATCAAGTGCGATCTGTGCGCCGGTTTGCCGTTCGAAGCCTGCGTCTACAACTGCCCCACGACCGCGATCCTGCGCAAGGAGCCGCAGGAGCTGTTTGATCGGAGGTCGCGCTGATGGTCCGTATCGAAGTGCAGAACGGCATCCACGAGGCGAGCTTCGACGGCGGCATGGTCACGTTCGGCGGCCGCGCCGGCGCCGATGTCGTGCTGCGCGACGTGATGGTCGGAGACCGCCATTGCGTGGTCACCTACGAAGACGGCTTCGTGCTGCGCGACACCGGCACGGTGGTCGGCACCTGGGTCGACGGCGCGCGCGCGGCGCCGACCGCGCCGCTGCGCGACGGCTCGCAGATCGTGATCGGCAGCACCCGCATCCGCTGCAGCATCGACGGCGACGGCCGCAACGCGACGCTGCGCATGGTCACCGAGCCGCAGGCGTTTTGGTGGCAGCAGCCGGGTAAGGGCGCGTTCGGGAACGACTCGGACCGCCTGCTCCTGAGCGAAGCCGAGTTCGGGCGCTTTCCGGCGTTGCGGCTTGGCAATCGCATCGCGATCTGGGCCGGCCTGCTGCTGCTGGTCGCGGCGACGTTCCTGGCGGTCGTGATGGAGCCGCTTGCCGATCCGGGGCCTCTCCTGCCGGCCCACGCGCTGGTGACCGCCAGCACCGTCGACGACCCGGAGGTGCACGCGGGCATCGAGCGCTGCGTGCAGTTGAGCGGCGAACAGGGCTGTGACGTCTGCCACCAAACCGGTGCCGGCGTCACCGAACGCAAGTGCGCCCAATGCCACGGGCTGAGCGGCGAGATGGCGAGCGCGGGCACGTTCCGGCATCCGTATCACAACGACGGCGAGGTCGCGGACCAGCAGTTCTGCGTGCGCTGCCACCGAGACCACCAGGGCGGCGACTTCCTGAAGCCGGTGGCGCAGGAACTGCTCGGCGACTGCGCGGCGTGCCACGACGACGGCAGCGGCACGTTCGATCGCGACGCGCTGATCGCGAGCGCCGATATCGAAGTGCCGGCACCGGTCGATACCGAGTTCGCGGCACTGCGCTTTCCACACGATCGCCACCTGGCCAAGGACATCGGCTGTGCGATCTGCCACCGCCCCGATCCCGCGGTGCAGAGCGACCGCGAACGCGGCGTGCCCGACGATCCGCGGCGGCACGACTTCGCCGCGGTACCGTTCGAGACCTGCGCAAGCTGCCACGTCGCCGGCAGCGAGCCGGTCGGCATGAGCAAAGCCCAGCAGGACGAGTGGCGCGCCACCGAGTTCCAGTGGCGGGTGGCCTGGCACGGCTCCGAAGCGGCCCCGACCGGCGGACGCGAACGCTGCCTGCAGTGCCACCGCGAACGCCAACAGGATGGCGCGACGGTGATCGGGCCCGAACTGCGCACGATCGAGCGCGACGCCTTCGACGCGGACGGCTACCGCCGGGAACGCGCGCGCTTCACGGTCGAAGCGCGTTCGCACGACGCGCAGTTCCAGGCGCACGCCGAAGGCAAGGCCTGCACCGACTGCCACGTCGACGGGCGCATCGCGCAGGCCGGCGGCGCGCTGCGCAAAGAGCGCCCGTTCTGGCACGCCCTGCACCTCGGCGCCGGGGCGCTGCGCCCCGGCGAGCGGGCGGCGCAGGTCAGCGCGGACGCCGAAGCCGGCTGCGCTTCGTGCCACGGCGACCTCGCCGCACCGAGCGCAATCGGACTCACCGCCGGCCGCTTCCACTGGCCCGACGACGAAGCGGCGCGCGCCGCGTGCAGCGAGTGCCACAGCGAAGGCGACCGCGCGCTGCGCC
>DRKG01000515.1 GCA_011051855.1 bacterium
CGGGTCAGGGGCAAGGTCGACATCTCGGACATGGTGCCGACGTCCGAGTCCGAGTGGCACCAGCGACCGTGCGCGAGCGAACGCTGGCGTTCGACCAACCACCTGATGGGGCACGGCTACTGGGCGTGGGTGATTCCGCTGTCGACCGGCCACACCAGCCTCGGCTTGGTGGTGCACGACGATCCGCACGGCACCGGTCCGATCCAGGGACTCGAGGCGACGATGGCGTTCCTGCGCGAGCACGAACCGCACTTGGCGGCGCACATCGAGAGCTACCCCGTAATCGACTTCCTGTGCCTGAAGGACTTCAGCCACAACGTCGCCCGCTGCTGGTCCAAGGACCGTTGGGCTCTGGTCGGCGAGGCCGGCGCGTTCGTCGACCCATTCTACAGCCCGGGCACCGACTTCATCGCGACTGCCAACCACTTCACCGTCGAGATGATCCGCGCCGATCTGCGCGGCGACTGCCTGCAAGAGAAGTCGACCCATCTCAACCTGCTCTACCGCTCGTTGTTCAACGGCTGTTGCGATCTCTACAAGGATGCACAACACGTTTACGACCACCCGTCGGTGATGTCGGCGAAGCTGTTCTGGGACAACCTGCTCTACTGGTCGTTCACCTGCCACCTGGTCC
The DNA here is from genome assembly GCA_011051855.1 of bacterium. Lineage (GTDB taxonomy): Bacteria > Planctomycetota > UBA1135 > UBA1135 > UBA2386. The sequence goes on from DRKG01000515.1 coordinate 635, forward strand.
ATCAGAACGTCTACCGGTTGTCGCCGACGGACTACCAGCCCTACGGCGAGGTCGGCACGCGCTTCCTCGAACTGGGCAGCTTCATGCAGCGCTTCTTCGCCGCCTGGGCGGAGCTGGCGCCCGAGGAGCCGCGGCCGGGGTTCGTCAGTTCGCCGCCGTTCCCGTCGATCCTGGTCGATGCACACATGTCGACCGGTGAACGCTACTCGCTCGCGGAAACGCTGACGATGATGCGCGAACGGCTGGCCCAGGGAGAACTGGCGGTCGGCGAGCTGGTGATGCGCGCCGTGCAGGCGGTCGGTCCGGAGATCGCCAAGGAGATCCTCGCGCGTTCCGGTTGGCGTGACGCCAAGGTGCAGATCTCGCCGCACCGGCTCGCCGGCGAGAGCAAGGTCGGTCGTGCGCGGCGGCCGCATCTGAGCAACGTCGCGCGCGATGCCGAGCGCATGCTCGGCCGCCTCGAACGGCATCCCGAAGCGGCCAAGGCGCTCGAACTGCTGACGCAGTCGGCGGCGGTCTGATCGGCGAGCGGGCTCGTGGCTGCCTTCGAACCGCAGGACGACTCGGAGTGGTTGCTCTACGAGCTCGGCGGTCTGCACCGCAGCCAGGTGCTGTCGACGCTCGCAGCACTCGGTGTCGCGGATTGCCTGCACGCCGCAGGATCGCTGACCCTGGGCGAACTGCAGCAGCAGGTCGGCTCACGACAGCAAGGTTTCGAGAGCCTGCTGCGCGCCGGCTGTGGCCTCGGCGTTCTGTGCGAGGATCCGCCCGATACCTTCCGGTTGACCGTCCGCGGCGAGTGGCTGCGTCGGGAGCGGCTCGGCGCGTTCGCCGCGTTCCTCGGATCGTCCACCAACTGGGATCCGTGGTCGCGGTTTCGTTCGGCCCTGCGCGATGGCGATGACCGCACGGCGTTCGAGCGCACCTTCGGGCGGCGGATCTACGACCACTTGGCCGCCCACGGCGACCTCGCCGCCGAGTACGACACCGCGATCGACGCGTTCACCCGTTGCGAGGCCGCTGCCCTGTGCGCGCGCATCGAACTCGAAACGGCGCGGCTCGTCGTCGACGTCGGCGGTGGACGCGGGGCGCTGCTGGCGGAATTGCTCGCCGCTGCACCGCACGCGCGGGGGGTGTTGTACGACCTGCCGCACGTGGTCGAGGCCGCGCGCTCGCACCTACCGGCCCGCGCCGATGCGGTCGCCGGCAGCTTTCTCGACGGCGTTCCTGCGAACGGTGACCTCTACCTGCTCAAGCACGTGCTGCACAACTGGCCGGACGACGTCGCCGTCAGGATCCTGCGCCACTGCCGGGAGGCCCGCGTCGCCGACGGCCGCGTCGTGGTGGTCGACGCGATGCTGTGGCCGGACAACCGGCCGGATCTGGCGCGCATGCTAGACCTCGAGATGCGCGTTCTGTGCGGCGGGCGGGAGCGCCGGCGCAGCGAGCTGCGCCGGCTGTTCACTGCCGCCGGGCTCGAACTCGTGCAGGTCGAAGAGCTGGTCGCCGGCAGTTGGCTGTTCGTCGGCGCATAGCGTGGATCGCCCCTCAGGTGCGCGGTAGGGTCGCGTAGTCGATGCCGGCCATGCTCTGCGCACAGCGCACGACCTGCATGCTGTAGCCGAACTCGTTGTCGTACCAGACGTAGACCACCGCGCGCTTGCCGTTGACGATGGTCGCCGCCGAGTCGACGACGCCGGCGTGGCGCGAACCGACCAGGTCGGTGGAGGAGATCTCGGTCGACGTGGTGTAGGCGATCTGCTGCGCCAACGGCGAGTAGAGCGCGGCGGTCCGCAGGTAGTCGTTGAGTTCCTCGACGGTGGTCTCGCGGCCGAGGGTCAGGTTCAGGATCGCCAGCGACACGTTCGGCGTCGGCACCCGGATCGCGTTGCCGGTCAGCTTGCCGAGCAGTTCGGGGATCGCCTTGGCGACCGCCTTGGCCGCACCGGTCTCGGTGATCACCATGTTGAGCGCCGCGGCGCGGCCGCGGCGGGACTTCTTGTGGTAGTTGTCGATCAGGTTCTGGTCGTTGGTGTACGAGTGCACCGTTTCGACGTGGCCGCCTTCGATGCCGAAGCCGTCGAGGATCGCGCGCAGGGCCGGTGTGATCGCGTTGGTGGTGCAGCTCGCCGCCGACAGGATGCGATCGTCGGGCTCGATCTGATCGCTGTTGACGCCGAAGACGATGTTCTTGATGTCGCCCTTGCCGGGCGCGGTCAGCAGGACCTTGTCGACGCCCTTGGCCGCGAGGTGCTTGCCGAGTCCGTCGCGGTCGCGCCACTTGCCGGTGTTGTCGATGACGATCGCGTCGTCGATGCCGTGGGCGGTGTAGTCGACCGACTCCGGGGAGTCCGAGTAGATGACCTTGATGAAGTGGCCGTTGGCGATCAGTGCGTTGTGCTCTTCGTCGATCTGGATCGAGCCGGCGAAGCGGCCGTGCACCGAGTCGCGGCGCAGGAGGCTGGCGCGTTTTTTCAGGTCGTCGTCGGATCCCTTGCGCACCACGATCGCGCGCAGCCGAAGCGCGTCGCCGCGCCCGGTGCGTTCGATCAACAGGCGGGCAAGCAGCCGGCCGATGCGGCCGAAGCCGTAGAGCACGACGTCGCGCGGCTTGTCGATGACGCGCTCCGGCAGGTCGTCACGTCCCGCCAGTTGCTGATCGAGGAATCCGGCGAGGTCGGTTGGGCGACCGGCGCGGATCCAGGCGACGGCGATGCGGCCGATGTCGACGCGGCACGGCCGCAGTTCGATCTTCTGTAGCTGCTGCAGCAGCGGCACGGTGTCGCGGATCGACAGTTCCTTCTCTTCGATCATACGCACCCAGCGGTGTTCGCGCAGCAGCTCGATCGGCGGCTTCTCGATCAGGGGCCGGCCGAACATGATGGTGACCACTCCGCGCTCGCGGAACAGCGACCCGATGATGGGGAGCGCCGCTTCGGCGAGGATCACGCGTTCGTTCCAGTCGTTGAGATGGCTGTCCGTAAGGGCTTGGCTCATGGGGCTTGTGCGGGTCGGTTTGCGCCCAGCAGACGGCGGAAGCCTGCCGAGTTCAAGCCGGCGAACGGCCACCGGCCGCGTCGCGCCGGTGGCATGGTGGCCAAGCGCGCGATCGGGCTACGGCACGATCAGCAGATCGGCGGCGGCGGTGCTGCGGTAGCTCGGAGTCGGCGCCGTCGGATCGAGCGTCAGTGTGGCGAACGTCATGCGCGCGCCGACGAACAGGGGGCCGATCAGCGGATCGAGCAGCAGTTGGTGTTGCGCTCCACCTTGTGGGTCGAGCGTGCCGGCGAAGCCGGTCAGCCACGGGTTGGGCGTGCCGGCCAGCGTCAAACCGACGTCGCTGAACACGTCCCAGTTGACCGGCATGGTGGTGCCCGACAGCGGCGTGCCCGGCCAGGAACCGCTGACACCCAGCACCGTCAGGTAGGCGTGGCCGGCGAGCTGCGGCGACGAGGTGGTCGTCAGCTGGTGGGTGAAGCCGTTGCCGAGTGAGCGTTCGGCGATCGCCGGCGTCAGCCCGGGGGAGCGCACCCGCGAAGGCAGCAAGAGGCGGCTCTCGAAGCCCGGTTCCATGACGATGGTCAGATCGTAGGTGTTGAACTCGGGCAGGAAGCGAATGCGCTGGTAGCCGGGCGCGTTCTGCAGCGACAGGTTCTCGACGACGAGCCGCAGGCGGTCGCCGGCGTCGACGGTCACGCCCATGTCCATCAGGTCGATGCCGAGCTGGTGGCGGCCCGCAGATGCTCCGCGCACCGCGTCGGTGCCGAGGCCGAGGAAGGTCTCGGTGCCGGCGGGGTCGACCTTGTAGAGCGCCACCGTGACCTGGAAGTCGCCGGCAGTGGCGTCCACCCAGATGTCGACGTGTGGCCGTCCGAAGATCTCGCGCGGCTGTGCCAGTGGTGGCGCGTCGAACAGCTCGCGATCGAGCGGCAGGCTCTGCAGCACGCTGTTGACCGCGTTCCAGCCGTTCGCCTGGGCGAAGGCCACCAGGTCGAATCCGCCGATCGGTGCGTTGCTGACCATCGGCCCGGTCTCATTGGCGCTCGGCGCGGTCGTGCTGAGCGCGCTGTTGGTGCGCAGATACCAGGTCGAGGTCGGCGTCGCCGGCGGCCATACGTTGGCGTAACGGTGCGGCCAGTGCGAGGTCGTCGCGAGTTGCGTCGCGGGATCGCTCGGCGCGAGTGCCGCCTCGACGCGCGGGGCCAGGTCGATCTGGTTGCTGAGGCCCTTTACGTGGCGGTCGAACCACTGCCGCCGCAGGTCGTGTTTGCGGTCGATCTCGACCAGGTTCGTCGGCGAGTTGTGGCCGTCGGTCGACAGGAACAGCTTCCAGGGCGTGGTCGCGGGCAAACCGTTCAGCGAATCGATGATCTCGTTCGGGTGCTGCTTGCTGTCGTACCAGGCGATCTGGGCGAACACCGCGACCGTGCTGTTCAACAGCTCGGCATAGAAGTTCGTCTGCGGGTCCGCGAGCATCGCCGCCTCGAGCCCAGCGTAGTCGCCCGCCTGCAACAGGGCGAACCATGCGGGTATGTGCGTGTACATCCCGACCGCGGTCTTGGCCTTGATCAGCCGGCCGTGCGGCAGCGTGCTGCCGACGCGGTCCGGTGAGTGGTTGCGCCCGTAGACGGCCTGTATCGGCGGATAGACCGTCGTGTAGTAGGGCGGGATCGGCTTGCCCGACCAGGCGGCCGCCTCATAGGCGTGCACGGCACCTTCGGAGAAGCCGGTGACGGCCAGTCGCGAGGGATCGATGATCCCGCCCGAGAAGGCGTTGGCGAGTGCGTGTGATTCGGCCGAGTCGGTGAGCTGCAGTTCTTCGGCGACCGGCACGCCCGGATTCAGTGCCAACGTGGTCGGGTTGCCGCGCACGTCGTAGGCGTAGACGACGTAGCCGGCCTTGGCGAGGTAGTAGCCGGCCTGCGCGATGTAGGCGATCGAACGCGTGCCCTGGCCGCCGTGGACCGCCAGCACCCCGGGCCAGCCGGATGCCGGCGGCGGAGCGACCGGCACGTAGAGGTCCATCATCGACTGGTAGCCGTCGGACCAGGTGACCGCGTGGGTGGTGACGGTGACGCCGAAGCCGCCCGGTGGGGGGACCGGATCCTGGCCGACGGCGGCGGCGATCGTGAAGAGGGTGCCTAGGAAGAATGGGCGCATGGTTGCAGTTCCGCCAAGGTAGTCAGCTCGGCGAAGTCTACTTCGTTACGCCAGAACGCGCCGGAAACGGGGCGGTGGGCCTCGCCCGAAGTCACTGCGGCGGTTTCTCGCCGTGCACCAGCGTCATCGTGCACGTCGCCACCAACTCGCCGCCCGCGGAGCGCAACTCGCCGTCGTAGTGGCTGATCGCGTCACTCGCCCGCACCTCGTCGGCCCGCACGCGGAACGTCTCGCCGACCGCCATGGACTGGCGGTGGATCGTCATTCTGCGGCAGGCGATGACCATGCCGACGCGCACGTTGCCGCCGGCGAGGTAGGACTCCATGCCGAGGCAGGCGGCGACCGCCTGGGCCATGTACTCGAGCGCCATCACCGTGAAGACGGTGCCGTCGCGGGCGAGCGGGTTCTCGGGCCGGATCGTCAGTTCGCCTTCGGCGTGGCCCTTGCGCCACGCGGTCAGGCGGTCGAGCGCGAGCATCGGCGGCTCGTGCGGGATCAGTTCACTGACGGCGGGAAAGTCCATGCGGCAGCGATCAGGACAACTCGGCCCGGTAGCCGCGGCCCTTGCCGCGATCGAGGCGCAGGCTGCCGCGGTCGCCGCGCAGGACGGCGTCGATCAGGTCGAACAGCCCGGCTTGCGGGTTGTGGTCGAGGGCCGCGGGGATGTCGGCCGGCGGGATCGGATCGGCGGCCGGCCGTCCCGCCTCGCCGCCGGGGGCCGCGACGGACAGGTGGGCCAGCGCGTTCTTGGCTGGCACGCGTCGTAGCACGACGGCACCGGCGAGCAGATCCCAGTGCGGGGCGTGTTCGAGCAGGCTCTTCGGCGAGGCTTCGTCGGCGCACGCACAGACGACCGCAAGCTGTCCGGTCGCGAGCAGCCCGATGCCTTCCAGCAGCGTCGCCGCCGGCGTGTCGTAGTCGGCCGCGATCGAGGTCGTGAAGCCCTTGTTCTTCATCGAGATCGACATCAGTCCGCTGGCGGCGTTGTGCACGCTGACGGTGAACACCGCCGGCGACATCGGCTCTTGTTCGCGCCACATCTGGTCGAGCAGGCCGATCATCGCCGAGGCCTCGCCGATCGACGAACCGACGATCACCGGCGTCGTCACCGGGTCGACGTCGGCGCGCTGCATCGCTTCGTGGACCGCGTCGCCGAGCGCGCGGCCCATCTGGCTGGCGCGGCGGCGGTTGACGCGGTCGTAGGCGAGCCCCTTCGGCTTCTGCGGTTCGCCCTCTCTTTGTGGCGCGCGCTCGCGCCACGCGGCGGCCGACGGGAAACCGTCGAGGTAGAGCCCCAGCCCGGTGATGGCGACGCGCGCGCTCATGCCTTGGCCACCAACAGCGACACGTTGTTGCCGCCGAACGCGAACGAGTTGCTCAGCACACGGTCGAAGGTGCCGGTCGTCTTCTCGGTCGGGATGTTCACTTCGATCTCCGGGTCGATGGGGCCGTCACCGATCGCGGGCGGCAGGAACCCTTCTTCGATCGCCAGCGCCGCGAACGCCATCTCGATGGCGGCGGCAGCGCCGAGCGTGTGGCCGGTGTAGGCCTTGGTCGAGACACACGGCACCTCGGTGCCGAAACAGCGTTGGATCGCCTTGGCTTCGGCGATGTCGTTCAGGCGGGTGCCGGTGCCGTGCGCGTTGATGTGGTCGACGTCGGCGGGCTGGCGTCCGGCGCTGGCGAGCGCCTGGCGCATCGCGGCCTCGGCGCCACGGCCCTCGGGGTGCGGCGCCGAGATGTGGTAGGCGTCGGAGGTCTCGCCGATGCCCTCGACGAGCACGCGCGCTTCGCCGTCGCGCTCGACCAGGGCGAACGCGCCGCCTTCGCCGATGCTGATGCCGCCGCGATTCGCGCGGAACGGCCGGCACGGCTTGTCGTCGAGAGCCTGCAGCGAATGGAAGCCCGTCAGCGTCATCGTGCACAGGGTGTCGAGGCCGCCGACGATCGCCGCGTCGATCACGTCGGCCGCGAGCAGGCGCTGCGCGGTCGCGAACGTCTTGCCGCTCGAGGTGCACGCCGTCGACGCCATCCACGACGGACCATCGGCGCCGCTCAGCTCGCGCACCACCGACAACACCGCACCGAAGGTGTGCTGACGCTGGAAGTCGTAGTCGCGCGGAAACGCGCCGCCGGCGACGAACTGTCGGTAGGCGACCTCGGTGGTCTCGGCGCCGGCGGTCGAGGTGCCGAGCAGGACGGCGATGCGTTCGGGGCGCCACTTCTCGCGCGCGCGGCGCAGGGGTTCGTCCAGGTCCTGCAGCAGGGCGTAGCTCATGCGCGCGAGGCGCGTCGACCACGGCTGCAGGTGGGCGGGAAGCTCGGGCAGTTCGTCGCGCACGGCGCCGACGGCGGTTTCGAAGTCGAGTGCGATCGGGCACGCACCGAGACCGGAACGACCGGCGGCCAGTTGTTCGCGGTGGCGCTCGCGGCCGCGGCCGAGGCCGCTCAGCATGCTGTAGCCGGTGACCAGGAGCGGTGGCATCGGACCGGGTGGAGTGGGGGCGTTCGGCACGTGACGGGGGAGCGGGAGGGGTCAGGTGTTCGCCCGATTCCGGGTGACGGGCGAGGGGTTGGTCCGCGCGCGCCGGCGCGCCGACAGCAGCATGTCCTGGAACGGGTTGTCGTGCCGCCAGACGTCGCCGGCCAGCACGCTCATGACGCCGCGGCGCAGGTCCTCGCCGAGGTCGGTGCCGAGGAAATAGCTCTCGGCGAAGTTGGTGTGGTAGAAGCGTTCGACCAGCCCGGCGAACGTGCGGTAGCCGCGCTGCATGTGCCGCTGGAAGGCATCCAGCAGGCCTGGATCGTGTTCTCGGTTCTCGGCGAGGGCGGGCACCAGGATGTCGACGACGTCGTTTGCGCCGCGCATCGCGAGCGTCACGCCCGAACTGAACACCGGGTCGAGGAAGCACGCCGCGTCGCCGACGGTGGCGAAGCGCGCGCCGCTCGGGCGGCGGTTGTCGTAGCTGTAGTTGCCGACGACGTGGGTTGCGAGCCGTCTGGCAGAAGCGCACAGGCGTGTGCACAGGGGGCCCTGCAGCAGGCCGTCGTCGAGTGCTTCGCGGGTGATCTTGTTGCGCGACACCACGCCGATGCTCAGGCGCCGGCCGGGTAGCGGGATGATCCAGCCCCACCCGTCGTCGCGCAGCATGATGCGGATGTCGAAGTCCGGACCGAGCAGGTCGGTCGCGGCATCCTCGAAGTGCGTGTAGACCGCGACCCTGCCGAACTGTTCATAGGGCACGACCGCGTCGAGGCGGCGCGCCAGCAGGCGCGATTGGCCGGAAGCGTCGATCAGGTAGCGCGCGGTGAAACGCTCGTCGCGGGTGCGGACCCAGGCCTCACGCTCGTCGGCGCCGGCGTCGACGACGGTCTCGCCGTGACGGATCTCGGCTCCCAGTTCCCGGGCGCGATCGCGCAGCTCGGTGTCGAAGCGGGCGCGGTCGACGTGCCAGGCGTGGGCGGCTGCGCCGGGCAGCGCCAGTGCGAACGGGAACGACTGTTCGCGCCCGGTCCGCTCACAGACGAAGCGCGCGCCGCGCTTGTAGACGTAGGTGCGATCGTCGGGTTCGACGCCGAGGCGTTCCAGCACCGGCGCGAGGCCGGGCAGCAGCGATTCGCCGATGCGTTCGCGCGGGAAGGGCTCCTTGTCGAGCACCAGCACCTTCACCCCGCGCTGGGCCAGCAACCCAGCGGCGGTGGTGCCGCCCGGACCCGCTCCGACCACGAGCACGTCGCACGTGTGGTCTCGGTGGTTCGCGGTAGGGTCGGGCATGCCCGGCAAGGCTACTGGTGGCGAGGCCGGGCGCAACGACTACGCATAACTGCGGGCGCACCGCGGTGGCGTTCGGTGGAGGCTCCCGGCATGAGCATTCGTTCGTCGGTCACCGCTCCCGGCCGCTCCGTCGCCGCGCTGCGCCAGATGGTCGGACATACGCCGCTGCTCGAGATCCGCTACCGCTTCCGCGGCCACGAGCGGCGGCTCTACGCCAAGTACGAGTCGCTGAACATGACCGGTTCGGTCAAGGACCGGATGGCGTGCCACATCCTCGGCGAAGCATACGCCAGCGGCATGCTGCGGCCCGGCGACACCATCGTCGAAGCGAGCAGCGGCAACACCGGCATCGCCTTCGCCGCCCTCGGTGCCGCGCTCGGCCACCCGGTGCGCATCTACATGCCGGATTGGATGAGCCCGGAGCGGCGGCAGTTGATCAGGAGCTTCGGCGCGTACATCGCCGACGTCTCGCAGGAGGACGGCGGCTTCGTCGGCTCGGTGCAGATGGCCGAGCGGTTCGCCGCAGAGCATGATGACGTGTTCCTGCCGCGGCAGTTCGAGAACCAGGCGAACGTGCGGGCGCACGCGTCGACCACCGGGCCGGAGATCCTGTTGCAGCTCGAGGCCTACGGGGTGCGGCCGGGCGCGTTCGTCGCCGGCGTCGGCACCGGTGGCACGGTGATGGGGGTCGGGCGCGCGCTGCGCAGTGCGTTCGGCCACGTGCGGGTCCACCCGCTCGAACCGGCCAACTCGCCGACGCTGAAGACCGGCCGCCGGGTCGGCAAGCACCGCATCCAGGGGATCAGCGACGAGTTCGTGCCGGCGGTCGTAGACCTCGACTGGCTCGACGACGTCGTCGACGCTTGGGACGGCGACGCGATCCTGATGGCGCAGGCGCTGGCGCGGCACCTCGGGCTCGCCGTCGGCATCAGTTCGGGCGCCAACTTCCTCGGCGCCGTGCAACTCGTCGAGCAGATTGGCGAGCAGCACGGCTGGGAACCCGCCGTGGTGACGGTGTTCGCCGACAGCAACAAGAAGTACCTGTCGACGGATCTGTGCGGGGCGGAGCCGGCGCGCGACGATTACCTCGCGCCGGCGATCGAGCTGCTCGGCTTCTCCGCAGTGCGGTAGGGGGCCAGAGGCGGCAGGGCGTCAGTTGCCGCCGTCGCCGCCGTCCTTGATCTGCTTCTGCAGTTGCGGCAGCACCTGTCCGATGCGCTCGGCGATCGGCGACTTCGGGTCGAGCTTGCGCGCCGCTTCGAGCACCGCGATCGCCGCCTTGGCGTCGGCCTTGACGTCCATGACGACCATGCCCTTGAAGAACATCGCCATCTGCTTCTCGACCGGATTGGCCGGCTTCGCGATCACCTGATCGAGCTTCTGTAGCGCCTCTTCGCCCTTGCCGGCGCGCATGTCGTCGGCGATCAGCTTGTTCAGCTTCTGGCCGGCGGCGTCGAGCATGCGGGCTTGCTCGATCTTCGCCAGGCGCTCGCCGTACTTCTCCTTGAGGCCGGCTTTGCCGTCTGCGTCGAGGGCGACGATCTCCTCGAGAATGGCGGCGTGGTAGTTGTCGACCAGCTCCTCGTCGAGTTCGGCCAGCGCGTCGTCGAGCGCCTGCGCACGGTCGATGCCCTGCTTCTTGGCGGCAGCCTCGAGCGCGGCCTTGAAGCCTTCGCCGTCCTTGCGCTTTTTCGCCAGCATCTCGTTGTAGGGACCGGGCCCCCCTTCCTGGTAGCCCGTCTGGCCGTAGACGCGGCCGTCGTGGTCCATCAGCAGGATGGTCGGGAAACCCTGGATCGAATACTCGGTCTGCAGCTTTTCATTCTGCGCAACGATCTCCTCGGTCAGGATCGATTTGTCGCGCGGATAGTCGAGCTTGACCAGCACGAAGTGCTTGGGCGCCTCCTGTTGGAA
>DRKG01000516.1 GCA_011051855.1 bacterium
CGAGTGCGCCGACGCACTGTTCCGCATCACCGGGTTCGATTTCGGCGTCGACCCCGACCGGTGGCAGGAGCAGTGGGATCGCCTGATGACGATCGACGGCTGGCGCATTCCGACCGATGAGGAACTCGCCCAGAAGGCGGCGAGCCGCAAGCGCTACGACGCGTTCTACGGCAAGAAGGAGGAGACCAATGCCTTCGCCGGCATCCCGACGACGTCCACCAACGTGCTGTTCGTGATCGACGTGTCGGGGTCGATGGACGATCTGGTGGTCGAGGTCGACAAGTTCGCCGGCTACCGCGACCGCCGGCGCTTCACCATCGTGCAGACCGAACTGTTGAACACGATCGAGACGCTGTCGAAGGATACCCGCTTCAACATCGTGGCCTTCGCCACCGATGTGAAACCGTGGAAGCCGCGCCTGGTGCCCGCCAACGTCGTCCATCGGGATTCGGCGAGGAACTTCGTGCGCCGGCTGAAGCCGATCGGTGGCACGGAATCGCAAGAGCTCGCGGCGGCCGGCCTCGGCGGCGCGGCCAACCTCGAAGGCGGCAAGACCAACACCCTGAAGGCGCTGCTCTACGGGTTCGGCATCGATCCCGACAAGCCAAAGCGCAAGCGTGCGAGTCTGACCGGCTTCGACAAGCGCGCGATCCAGCGGCCGCTCGACACCATCTACTTCCTCAGTGACGGCAGGCCGTCGATCGGCAAGCTGATCGAAACCGATGAGATCCTGGCCGAGGTCCGCAAGTACAACGAACTCTACCGCATCGTGATCCACACGATCGCGATCGGCGACTTCGACAAGTCGTTCCTCGAGCAACTCGCCGAGCAGAACGGCGGCGTGTTCGTCGACCTCGGCCGCTGACCCGATGGTTCGGCCCGCGAAGCCGTCGGCGGCGCCCCGGTGGAAGCTGGCGTGCGGGGCGTTCGCCGTGCTCGCCGGCTGCACGGCACGGCCGCCGGTGCCGGCCAGCAACCTCGAGGTGCGCTGGGTGACCGGCGTGCTGCTCGGCGCCGAAGTGGGGGACCATCGCAACCGGGTGATCCGCTGGCGCGAGCCGGTGCGCTACCTGATCGTCGACGGCGACCGCCGTTTCCGCGCGGCGGTCGACGGTGCCTTCGAGCAACTGCGCGCCAGCCTGCAGGGCGTGCACGAACTGCGCTTGGAACACGTCGCTTCGGGCGATGTGCGGATCGGCCGGCCTGGCTACGTGACGGTCTTTGCCGTTGCTCCGACCGAGGCGTTCGAGCTCGCCCTGCGCCTGGGGGCGCACCTGCCCTCGACGGGCGTCGATGGTTGGTTCACGACCTTCTGGGACCAACGCTACGTGCTGCGACGAGGACTCGTGTTCGTCGATCCTCTGCTCGGTGAGCCGTGGCTGGCGCACACCGTGCTCGAAGAGATGTTTCACTGCCTGGGGCCGAGCAACGATTCGTCGCTGCTGTCGCATTCGCTGATCTACGAGGGCGCGACCGACTTCGGCTCCCGCACCTCGTTGGCCCCAGTCGACGGGGAATTGCTGCGCTTTCTGTATCGACGACTGCAGCCGGGGGATACGGCGGCGCAGATCCGGTCGGCGATGCAGCGCTGGTGGTCGTTCGCGTCGCTGCCGTAGCGAGGATGGCCCGGCGGTTCGCGCCGACTTGCATTCGTCCGGTGGTCGGGCATCCTCAGCGTCGATGTGGCCGACCGCCGACCTGCGAAGCGACACCATGACCGCCCCGACGCCGGCGATGCGTCAGGCGATGGCGGCGGCCGAAGTGGGCGACGACGTCTGGGGTGAGGACCCGACCGTGCGCCGGCTCGAGGAACGGGGTGCCGCGTTGCTCGGCAAGCCGGCGGCGCTGTTCCTTCCGTCTGGCACGATGGCCAACCAGGTCGCCATCCACGTGCATTGCCGCCCCGGTGACGAACTGATCTGCGAGGAACGATCGCACGTCTATTGCTTCGAAGGCGGCGCGGTCGCGCGCCTGTCCGGCACCCAGGTGCAACCCCTGCGCGCGGCCGACGGCTTTCCGGGGCGGGATCAGGTTGCGGCCGCGGTGCGCGCCGACGACCCGCATTTCCCGCGTTCGCGCCTGCTGGTGATCGAGAACACGCACAACATGGCCGGCGGCCGGGTGGCGAGCGTCGCGCGCGTTCGGGCCCTGTGCGAGGTTGCGCGGCAGCATGGCATGAAGGTGCACGTCGATGGTGCCCGCCTCTACAACGCCGCCGTGGCGCTGGCGGTCGAGCCCGCGGCGTTGGTCGCCGAGGTCGACTCGACGACGTTGTGCTTGAGCAAGGGCCTCGGTGCGCCGGTCGGTTCCCTGCTCGCCGGCGGCGAGGAGTTCGTCGCCGCGGCGCGTCGGGCGCGCAAGGCGTTCGGCGGTGGCATGCGCCAGGCTGGCGTGTTGGCCGCCTGCGGCCTGTTGGCGCTTGGCGAAGCCGAGGAGAGGCTCGCGGCCGACCATCGGCGTGCGCGGGAACTGGCCGCGGGGCTGGCCGAACTGCCGTGGGCGAAGGTCGACGTCGAGGCCACCGAGACCAACATCGTGATGCTCGAACCCGGTGTCGACGACGTCGAACCGCTGCTGCAGGCCCTCGAACGACAGCAGGTGCGCGCCGCGCGCGCCGGTGCGCATCGGATCCGCTTCGTGTTCCACCGAGACCTACCCGAAGACGCCGTCGCGCGCTGCCTCGCCGTCTGTCGGGCCTTTCGCACCGGTGTCCCGGCATGACCGGCAACCTGACCTCCTCCCAAGTCCCGAGCAATCCACAGTGAGTATCTTCAAGGCATACGACATCCGCGGCACCTACCCGGACCAGATCGACCAAGGCACGGCGTCGCGCATCGGTGCCGCCATGGTCCGCTTCCTCGGCGCCAAACGACTGGTCGTCGGGCGCGACATGCGCACGATGGCCCCCGAGATCCAGGATGCGGTGATCGACGGCATGCTGGCCCAGGGCTGTGACGTGATCGACATCGGCCTCGCGTCGACTCCGATGGTCTACTACGCGATCGGCAAGATCGATTGCGACGGAGGCATGGCGGTCACCGCCTCGCACAACCCGAAGGATTACATCGGCTTCAAGATGTGCACCGCCGGCGCCAGGCCGTTGTCCGGCGACAATGGCATCCAAGACATCCGCCGCCTGGTCGAGGGCGGCGATCTGTCGCCGGCGGGAGCGCCCGGCAAACGCGAGACGCTGGACCTGAAGGACGACTGGTGCCGGCACATCGCGGCGTTCGCGCGCGACATCCGGCCGATGAAGGTCTGCGTCGACTACGCCAACGGCATGGGGGCGAGCGAGTCGCCGGAGATCTTCGCACGCATCCCCGGGCTGGAAGTGGTGCCGCTCTACCAGGAGCTCGATGGCACCTTCCCCAACCACGAAGCCAACCCGCTGAAGGAGTCGAACCTCGACGACCTGCGTCGGGCCGTCGCCGAGCAGGGGGCGACCATGGGGCTGGCGTTCGACGGCGACGCCGATCGTTGCGCGTTCGTGGACGAGGCGGGGCGCACGGTGCACGCGGACCTGATCACCGTGATCCTCGCACGCGGCATGCTCGAACGGCATCCTGGCAAGGGCATCATCTACGACCTACGATCGAGCAAAGTCGTCAGGGAGGAGATCGAACGGCTGGGCGGTCGGCCGGTGCGCGAGCGCGTCGGCCACTCGTTCATGAAGAAGACGATGCGCGAACGGGACTGCATCGGCGGCGGCGAGCTGTCGGGGCACTTCTACTTCGCGGAGAACTACTACACGGACTGTGGCGTGCTGGCCGCGATCGAGGTGATGAACCAGCTCAGCGCCGAAGGCAAGACGCTGAAGCAGGCCGCCGATGAGCTACGCAAGTACCACGGCACCGGTGAGATCAACTTCCGCGTCGCCGACAAGGCCGCCAAGATGAAGGAGATCGAACAGGCGTTCGCGGACGGCGAGATCGACTTCCTCGACGGCATCACGGTCACCTATCCGGATTGGTGGGTGAACGTGCGCCCGAGCAACACCGAACCGTTCCTGCGCATGTGTCTCGAGGCCGACACGCCCGAGCTGATGGCGGAGAAGCGCGACGCGGTGTTTGCGGTGCTCGGAGAGCCGGCGGACCACTGATGCTGCCCCGTCCGTCCGGCATCGTTACGCTGACGACCGACTTCGGCGTGCGCGATCCGTACGTCGGCGTGCTCGAAGGTGCGCTGCTGCAGGCGACCAGCAAACCGCGTGTGGTGCACCTGTGCCACGAGGTGCCGCCACACGACGTCGCGGCGGGGGCGTTCGTGCTGTGGAGTGCGATCGGCCGGTTCCCCAGCGGCAGCGTGCACGTCGGCGTGGTCGACCCGGGGGTCGGCAGCGAACGGGCGTTGCTCGCCGTCGCCGCGCACGATCAGTACTGGCTCGGCCCCGACAACGGGCTGCTCGGCAGCGTGCTGGCCGGGGCCACAGCCGCCGAGGTGCGCACGCTCGACCTCGACCACTTGCGCGTGCGCCGGCACGCGAACACCTTCGATGGCCGCGAGGTGCTCGCACCGGTGGCGGCCATGCTCGCTGCCGGGCGCTACGGTTTCAGCGCGCTCGGACCGCGCGCCGTAGACTGCGACCACCGGGATCCGCTGTTCGACGGTGAGGACCGGGTGGTGCACGTCGACCGCTTCGGCAACCTGATCACCAACGTGAAGGCCGACCGGATCGCGACCGGGACGGTGGTCGGCATGGCCGGCCGGCAACTTGGCCTCGGCAGCAGCTACTCCGACGTCGGCGTAGGGGAACTGTTGGCCTACGTCGGCTCGTTCGGGCTGCTCGAAGTGGCCGCACGCGAGGCGCGTGCGGACGAACTGCTCGGCGTCGGCCGCGGGGCGCGCGTTTCCGTGGCGCATTGACGGCCAGGACCTACGATCGGCGGCCAGATGACATCCCGCGACAGCAAGACTCTGCCGACGCTCCGCCTGGTCGGCGTGCCGATGGACCTCGGTGCGGGCCGGCGCGGAGTCGACATGGGACCATCGGCGATCCGCATCGCCGGCGTCGGCTCGGCCCTGCGCGAACTCGGCTACACCGTCGCGGATGACGGCGACGTCGGCGTGCCGGCACCGGAGGCCCGCGCCCCCGGCGACGCCAAGGCCCGCTACCTCGAGCCGATCTACCACGTGTGCAACCGCCTGCGGCTGCGCGTGCGGCGAGCACTCGATCAGGGCGACACACCGGTCGTGCTCGGCGGCGACCACAGCATCGCGATCGGCACCGTCTCCGGCGTCAGCGAGCACTTCCACGCCAAGGGGGAGCGCATCGGACTGATCTGGGTGGATGCGCACGGTGACATGAACACGCCGGAGAGTTCCCCCACGGGCAACATCCACGGCATGCCGCTCGCCACCCTGCTCGGCATCGGTCACCCGCGACTGGTCGAGATGGGCGGGTTCCAGCCGAAAGTTCGGAAGGAGAACGTCTGCCTGATCGGCATTCGCGACATCGACGACACCGAGCGTCGGATCATCCGCGAATCGGGCATCCGCGCCTACACGATGCGCGACGTCGACGAACGCGGCATGCGGGCGATCATGGCGGAAGCGATCGACTACGCCAGCGACGGCACTGCGGGCTTCCACGTGTCGTTCGATCTGGACGGCATGGACCCGCGCGACGTTCCCGGCACCGGCACGCCGGTGAAGGGAGGCATCAGTTGGCGCGAGGCCAACCTCCTGATGGAGATGGTCAGCGATACCGGCCGCCTGACGAGCCTCGAGGTAACGGAGCTGAACCCGATCCTCGACGTCAAGAACCAGTCGGGCGAGGTCGCGGTCGACGTCATCTGCTCGGCGTTCGGCAAGCGCATCCTGTGATTGCCGTGATGCCCGCCGCCGCCCGAGGCCGGCACGCTGTGGCTACCAGTCGATGCCGAAGCTGATCTCGGCGTAGAAGCCCTGGTCGAGCGCGCCGCTGACGTTGTCGAAGTTCAGGGCCGGGTTGGGGTTGCTCTCGGCGCCGGTGGTCAGGTCGTAGGCACCGGTGACGACCATGCCGGTGCGCACCTGCATCGACAGCCGGTCGGAGAAGCGTTGGTTGAGCCCGACGTAGGCGACGACCTCCTGCACGTGCACGTTCGACTGCTGCTTGCCGGTGGCGGCCGACGAACGCACCCGGTATTCGGCACCGTAGGCCTCGGCGCCGAGCACGAACGCGGTGCTCGCGCTGGGCCAGAACGACACTTCGAGGTATTCGGGCGCGAGCAGGTCGATGCGCACGCCGTCGACGACCTCCCAGCTGAAGCCGAGGTAGGGCAACCACGGAGCGTCTTCGTAGATCTGGTTGTAGCGCACGCCGAACTTGAAGAAGAAGTTGTCGAGCGAGCGCACCGTGAACAGCGCACTGGACGGGAAGTCGAAGTCCTTGCGCCCGAGGTCGCCGTCGAGATCCGAGTAGACGCCGAGGTTCGACTCGACCTCCAGCAGCACGTCGGGGTGCAGGAAGGCGCCGAACCCGAGGCGCACGCCGGCCGCCGTCAGGTTCTCGTCGCCGAAGTTGGGCTCGATGTTGGCTCCCGGGTTGTTGGTGTTGTTGCGCGAACCGAACGGCGCGTTGGTGTTGTAGTGGCGGCCGTAGTGGTAGAGGCCGAACAGCAGGTACGCGTCCGGGTAGATCACCACCGGCATTTCGACGTCGAAGTCGTAGCCGATCAGATCG
>DRKG01000517.1 GCA_011051855.1 bacterium
CCGAGGTGCGCGCCGAGGATGCGCTCGGAGCCAGGGCGATCGCGGCGCTGCTCACGGCGTTCTCGCAGTGGCAGAACGATCGGCGCTCGGCCGGCAATGACCAGAAGCGCCTGGCTGCGCTCGGTTCGCGCTTGGATGTGATCGAAGCGGCGCGCAACGTGCTCGTCGACGAGTTGCCCGGCCAGCGGGCGGCGCTCGATCGCGCGCTGCCCAGGGCCAGACTCGACCAGGCACGGCGCGGGCTGAGCGAGCCGTCCTCGGCCAACTCGGGCGACGTCGACGTGTCGCAGGCGCTGGCCGAGATCCGTGCCGAACTCGAACGCGAGGGAGGTACCGATTCGCTGCGCACCCGCGCGCGCAACCTCAAGCCGACCCGCAGCGAGCAGGTGGACGAACTCGATGCGCTGGTCGACGCCATCGACGAGGCGCGCAAGATCGAGCAGCAGATCGCGGTGCTGGCGTTCCCGGCGGTGCCGCAGCCACCGTTCGACGACATCCGGCGCTACTACGCGGCGATCGATCGTGCGCTGCAACCGCTGGTGGTCGACGGTGGCTTGCCGACCTGGGCCAGCGAGTTGCGCGCCAGCCGTCGCGACGAGGTGAACCTGCAGGCAGCCGTGGTGGCGGCGTGCGCCAAGGCGTGGCGCGATTGGCAGCAACTGCGCGCAGGTGGTGCCACGATGGCGACGTTGGCGGCCGGCAAGAGCGAGCTCGAGGCCGCGGTCGCCGCTGCGCGGGAGCTGTTCCCGACGGCGGCCGATGCGTTGGCGGCGGCCGTGCCGCAGGCGAGCCTCGATCGGGCGATGGCCGAGGTCGAGGAAGCCAACCGGGTGAAGGCGTGGCAGAGCGCCTTCGAGACCGCCAACGGCAAGCTGCTGGCGGTCGATTCGATCGCCGATTGGCAACGCGCCGAGGCCGGTCTGGTGGCCGCCGGACAAGCGCTGCGGGCAGACCTCCAGGCGCTCGGCTCCGATCCGCAACTGGCCAGAAGTCTGCGCGACTTCGACAGCACCTGCGCGCGGTGGCGGGCGGCGCGCCAGAGCCTCGCCGAGGTGTCGGCGCTGTTCGCGCGCGGCGCTCTGTCCGATTGCGAGAGCAATGCGCGATTGCGCGCTTCGGCGGCCGAGGGCGGGGCCGAGTTCGCTCTGCTCCAGGATCTGGCCAGTCGCTGCCGCAAGGCCTTCATGGTGCTCGAGGAGACGCTCGCCATCGACGCCGCGCGCGCGGCGTTGGAAGGGGCGCGCGATCGCGCCAAGGAACTGCCGAACGAGGTCTCGGTGCAGATCGAGTCCTGGCTGACCGGGCTCGCGCAGTTGGCCAAGGCCGCCGAGGGCATGGTGGTGATCCCGGCCGGCAGCACGCGCAATCCGCGCGCCAACGTGGCGGCGTTCTTCATGGCGTCGACCGAGTGCAGCCAGGCCGAGTTCGCGGCTTTCCAGAACGAGGTGCGCGCCGCGATGGAAGGGGATGGCCCCGTCGAGCAACTCCGTTCGGTGCAGGCGCGCTTCGGAGACATCGGGCTCGACGCGGCGACGTTCGGTCGCATGCTGCAGCGCAGCACCAGCCGGCCGGAACTACCGATGGAAGCCGTCACCTGGTTCGAGGCGATGGCGTTCTGTCGCTGGTACGGCAAGGATCTGCCTCGGGACGCCGAGTGGGCGCTGGCGGCGTTCGGCGACGGCAAGCAATACACGTTCCCGTGGGGGGATGACGAAGCCGAACTGCGGCGCATGTCGACGCGTCTCTTGCCGGTCGACGAGGGCGGCCTGTCGTGGCGCCGGCGCGACGGGGTGCGCCTGCACTTCCTCGCCGGCAACGTCGAGGAGTGGCTGCAGACCGGCCCCGGCGGCGAAGCGCGCACGGCCGGCGGCCGCTGCGACATGCGGCCGCGCGAGTTGAAGGCGCAGGCGTGCGGGGACTCGTTCTACCGGCGGCGCAAGACCGACAGCCGCGGCGGTGTCGGCTTCCGGCCGGTGCTGCGGCCGCGCGACTTCACCGGCTTGGCGTGGCCCCGATAGCGCTACCGCGGCGCCAGGATGAACAACTGCTTGTCGGGGTCGGTCATGCGCAGGCGGCGGATGCCGGCCTGCAGGTCGGTGGTCTCGCGGGCCTGCGAGCGCGAGCGCGGGGCGCGCGCGATGGTGCCATCGGGGTTGAGTTGGACCGGGGCCACCGTCACCTCGACTTCGGCCACCGGGAACTCGATCGTCAGGCGCAGCTCGTCCCTGTCCCCGGCCCGCAGGAACTGCTCGTTCGTGATCGCGCCGTCCCAGTCATCGTCGACGACGACCATGCACGCGTGCGGGGTTTCGGCGGTGTCGATCGCGTCGAACACGAAGGTCTTCTTCGGCACGCTGCCGCACGCCGCGAGGGTCGTGGCCAGCAGCACGAAGCTCGTCTTGGTCAGGATGTTCATGCTCAGCGGCGCTCGTTGAGGGTCATGCGGATCGGCAGGTTGTTGGCGATCATCTGCTGTAGCTTGGCTTCGTCGTACCACTCGAACCGCGGCAGGTAGTCGCGGTGGGTCGCCTGCAGGTAGACCCGCTGGAACTTCGAGAAGTCGAACACGTGCGGTCGCTTGTCACCGCTACCGACCTTCTCGCCGTTGATGTAGAGCGATGCGTCCGGCGGGTTGACCGACACCACGCGGGTGTAGCGCGAGCTGCTGCAGGCAGCGCCGCCGAGCATCGTCAAGAGAAGGAACGTGGAGAGTGGGCGTGGTCGCATTGCCGGAAGTCCTGGACGTCGGGTCCTGGGGTTCGGGGCGAAGCCTACGTCTGGCAGGGGGCATGTCCAGGTTTTCGACCCTGGCTGGACGCGCGTATGCTGCGCGGTATGGCGAGGGCCGGCGATTGAAGCACTTCACCCCATCCCACGATCCGGCGGAAGGCCTCGGCGTGCTGACGGTGTTCCAGCTCATCGAGGAGGCGATGCCGGCCTTCTTCCAGCAGGGGCGCGCGATCCACGTGGCGCGCGCTCCGGGACGCCTGGATGTGTTCGGCGGTCTCGGTGGCGCGCGCTCGCCGCTGGCGCTGGCGCTGCCGACCGCGGAGGCGGCGTGCTGCGCGGTGCAGGCGCGCGACGACGAACTGGTGCGTCTGTGGTCGCCGTGTCGCGACGGTTCGCGCACGCAGATGCTGTCGGTGCGCCTGTCGGACCTCGGCCTGCCGGCCGCGCCGATCGGCTACGACGAGGCGCGTGCGTTCCTGCTCGCCGATCCGCGCGATCGCTGGGCGGGCTACCTGGTGGGGGCGCTGTTGGTGCTGGCGCGCGAACGCGCCGCGACGCCGACCTGCGGCGCCGACGTGCTGCTGCACAGCGACGTGCCGGTGCGCTGTGGGGTCGGCTCGTCGACGGCGGTCACGGTGGCCGCGCTGCGCGCGTTTGCGCTTCTCTACGGCGTGGAGCTGTCGGCCGCCGAATTGGCGCAACTCGCGCAGGCAGTCGAACGTGACCTGTTGCAGGTCGACGGCCGCGTCGGCGACTCGATGGCCGCGGTGCTGGCAGAGGCCGGCGAAGTGCTGGTGCTGCGCGGCCGCACGGCCGACGTCGACGCCCGCGTGCCGGTGCCGAGCTGGTTCGAGTTCGTCGCCCTCGAGACCGGCACCGAGAGCGATCCGGTGGCAGTCGCGCCCGACGACCCGGCCGAGCACGCCCGCGTCGAGCGCTTCCGCGAACTGTTGCAACAGGAGCCGTCGGTGGCGAACCGCACCGAGCTCGGCGATCTGATGTTCGCGTCGCACGACGCTTATGGAGCGGCTGGGCTGAGCAACGCCGCCTGTGACCTGGTGGTCGACTTCGTGCGCCAGCGGCGCGCCGCCGGAGCCGGCGTGCTCGGCGCGCGGCTGAGCGGGCGCGGCGGCGGCGGCACCGTGCTGCTGCTTGGCGAGCACGGCAAGGTCTGGTACGAAGCGCTGCGGGCCAAGAAGGCGCTGCTCGAGGCGACCGGTCACTCCGGCCATATCTTCCGCTGGTCGTCGCCCGGCGCGATGTCGTTCGGCTCGATCGAGCTGTCGCCGAAGGCGTGAGCGGTAGGCACGAGACGACGGAGCGGGAACGGTGGTCCGGCGGTCATCTCTTGCCCCCTTCTGAGGTGACCTTCCCCCGGTTCAGTGGACACGGGGTTAGGTGAGACAGGAAGTGACCAGCTTTGCTGGTCCCAAGCAAGGGGGTAGGCGTACCGAGAACGCGTCCATTCTCGGATGCCGGGGGCTGCGCGCTGGTCGGGGGGCGGTAGCCCCCCGTTCTGAGAAGAAACTGCCGTCGTCGTGGCGCGGATCAACGGCGCCCATCGAGGCATCAGCGAGATCCTCGCCGGCGGGATGCCGCGGGAGATCCAACTGCCGATCGTTGCAGCGGGTAGCGTCCGGGTCACGCTGTCGGGTGGGATCGACGTCTCAGAGCGCGACGTGGTCCAGCTCGTCGGGCGACATGGTGTCATTTGCGCGCGCGTCAGGGGCGAACGACTGCTCGGGCGCGAGCGTCGTATGGCGATCGGCGCCGGCGAATACGAGGCGCGGTTGTGCCGAGGCGGCAAGATTCGGACGACCTGCCGCGTCGTAGTCCGCGCCGGTGAGGACGTGGCGCTGCCCTGGTAGCCGGATGGCAAGATGCCGGGCGAACCGGGGGTATCGCCGCACTCCCCACGCTGCGGCGATCCGTGAATCCTGTGTCGCCCCCTGCCGATGATCGTCATCGGGCAGCCGCGCCGCTCACTGCCCCCTCAGCGTGTGCACCTCGGTCGCGGCGTAGCCCAGGGTTACGGGGTCGTAGGCCAACCACTGCGCGAACACGGGCACGCCCGTGGCGGTCGCCGTGAACTGGAAGGGCAGGTCGGCGTGGCAATAGCCGCGGTCGTGGCCTGGGCCGTTGCCGGTGACGCGCCAATGCACGACATCCGGGGCGACCTGCAGCAGGCACCCGGGCATGCCGAGCGGCGCGAGGTCGAGCGGGAGCGTGTGCACACCGAAGCCGGCCGGCGAGTCCTGCAGCGATAGAACGAGCACCGCGAACGCCGCGGGGGGAGCATGGGCGAGGGTGACCCTCGCGCCGCCGTTGGCGTTCTTGCGCGCTCCGATCAACGGCATCACGTCGCCCGAAGAGCATGCGTGTCCCTTGATCGGTCCCTGGCCGACGTGTTCACCGCCCCATGTGCGGATGCGGCCGGTGGCGTTGCCGACTATGCGGTAACCGAGCTCCATCCAGGCGAGGCTGGGGTAGGCGCGATCCGGCCAGGTGCCGAGGGATACGGCGTACCTGCCCCAGCCGTAATAGCCGTATACCGCCGGTGCGCCGGGCACGTATGGGACCGCATCGACGCGCCACAGTTCCTGGCCGTCGCGGCCGCTGATCGCGCGGGTCCGACCGTAGGTGTTGGGCGCGACGAGCTGCTCGTTGGAGATCAGCAGGTCGGGCACGCCGTCCCGGTCGAGGTCGAAGTCGGCACCGGCGACGACCGACTCGGCGTAGTCGAGCCAGGTGCGCAGGACGCTGCCATCGGCGCCGGAGAAGATGGCGCAGTCGCCGGTAAAGGTGAACCAGGCCGGAAAGCCCGCGTAGTCGTGCACGCCGTCGCCGTCGATGTCGCCGACGTTGGTGACGTGGTCACACATGTAGTTGCCGACCTGCATGCCGAAGCTCTGTCGCAGGTAGCTTCCGTCGAGGCCGGAGCAGATCGCGACGACGCCGGCGCCGTTGGGATCTCCCTGCAGTCCGAGCAGAAAGTCCTCGTAGCCGTCGTGGTTGAAATCGCCGTAGTGGCCGATCGAGTAGACGAAGCGACCCTGGGCGCGGTGGTCGATCAGCCATAGCAGGGCCCCGGAGTGGTCGTAGGCGTAGAGCGTTGAGTGGCTGGCGTGGTTCGTGGCTACGAGAACGTCTTGCAGGCCGTCGCCGTCGAGGTCGATGTCTGCGAGGAGGGCGTCGCCGTATCCATAGCCGGCTGATCCAGGATTGTTGTTGGTGTGCCACAGGAGCGTACCTGTACGGGTCGACCACACTTCGAGCCATCGCAGGGAGCCGCCGTAGAGAAGCAGGACATCGGGCCTGCCATCGCCGTCGCAGTCGCCGGCGTCACGGGCGTCGATCACGCTCCCTTGCGATATGCCCCACAGGCGCCTCCCCGACCGACCAGACCGCACTTCGATCGAACTCAGGTAGTTCGTCATCGGATCTACGATGAAGCGCACGATCATGTCGCGCACTCCGTCCCCGTCGAAGTCCCGGAAGGTGCTCAGATTGTACCAACTCGCCTGGGAATACACCCGACCCGGCAGTTCCCAAAGCGGTTCCTGAGCGAGCATGCCCGACGCCAACAGCATCGCG
>DRKG01000518.1 GCA_011051855.1 bacterium
GCACGACGCAGTTGGTGGCACCGCTCATCAAAGCGTTGCGCATGCGCGTGAGCATGTCAGCGATCGGATCGGTCATCATGGCGATTCAGTCTCCTACCACGAGGCCTTGCGCACGCCGGGGATCTCCCCCTGCAGTGCCAGTTGACGGAAACAGCAGCGGCAGATACCGAACTTGCGGTAGTAGGCGCGCGGACGGCCGCAGAGCTGGCAGCGGTTGTAAGCACGAGTCGAGAACTTCGGCTTGCGCTGCTGCTTCACCTTCAAGCACTTCTTGGCCATATCAGTATGCGATCGGTTGGTTCTTGGTGGACGTCACGAGCTGCACGAATCCAGGCATCACTTCCGGAACGGCATCCCGAGCCCCTTGAGGAGGGCGAAGCCTTCCCTGTCGGTCTTGGCGGAGGTGACGAACGTGATGTCCATTCCCTGTACGAACTCGACCTTGTCGAGTTGGATCTCGGGGAACACGCTCTGCTCACTGAGACCCATGGTGTAGTTGCCGCGGCCGTCGAACTTGGTCGGCACCCCGCGGAAGTCGCGGATGCGCGGGATCGCCAGCGAGATCAGGCGATCGAGGAACTCCCACATGCGCGCGCCGCGCAACGTGACCGCGACGCCGACGGCGTAACCGATGCGCAAGCGGAAGCCCGACACGGCGACACGCGCCTTGCGGATCAAGGGCTTCTGGCCGGCGATCGCGGTCAGGTCCTTGACAGCGGCTTCGAGCCGGTTCTTGTTCTCGACGGCCTGGCCGACACCCATGTTGATGACGATCTTCTCGAGGCGAGGAACCATCATCGGGTTGGCGTAGTTGAACTCCGAACGCAGCGCCTCGCGCACCTTGTCGCGGTAGAGCTGCAACCGGCGCGGCAACTCGCGCTGCTCGGGCGTTCCGGGTTCTGGGGTCTCGGTGGTAGTAGTCATGGCTTCGGCCTGGTTTGTTGCAATCGCCGGCTAGTCGAAGTGGGTCCCGCAGCGCACGCCGACGCGCACCTTCTTGCCGTCGACGAGCTCGATCTTGGTGCGCGTGCCCCGGCCCAGTTTCTCGCTGAACAACAGCACGTTGCTGACGTCGATCGGCTGCTCGATCTGCACCCGACCGCCCTTGGGGTTCTGCTGCGAAGGCCGCTGGTGCTTCCAGCGCAGATTGACGCCCTGCACGATCACGCGACGCTTGATCGAGTCGACCTTCAGCACCTCGCGCGGCTCGTCGGACTTGTACTGACCGGCGGTGACAACCACCTTGTCGCCCTTCTTGACGTGCAGCTGCTTGCGCTGCGGCTTCGGTTTGTTGAACAGCATCAGACGACCTCCTCCGCGAGCGAGACGATCTTCATGAAGTTGCGGTCGCGCAGTTCACGGGCGACGGCACCGAAGATGCGCGTGCCGCGCGGGTTGTTGTCCTTGTCGATGACGACCAACGCGTTGCGGTCGAACTTGATGTAGGAGCCGTCCGCGCGGCGGACCGCCTTGGCAGTGCGCACGACGACGCCCTTGACGACTTCGTGCTCCTTGACCTCACCGGCGGGCAGCGCCTTCTTGATGACCGCGACGATGACGTCGCCGACCGACGCGTAGCGCCGCTTGCTACCGCCGAGGACCTTGACACACATGGCGCGCTTGGCGCCGGTGTTGTCGGCCACGTCGAGCATCGACATTTCTTGGATCATGGGACTGTCCGGATCTCGGGGGAATCAGCTTGGAATGGGGTGGCGCTCGGAACGCCTCAGACGACCGCCTTCTGCACGATGCGCACCAGGCGCCAGCGCTTCAGCTTGCTGAGCGGACGGGTCTGCGTGATCTCGACGATGTCGCCGACGTTGGCCTCGCCCGCTTCGTCGTGGGCGTAGTACTTGGTCTTGCGCGACACGAACTTCTCGTAGAGCGGGTGGCGAACCTTGCGGTTGACCTGCACGACCAGCGTCTTGTCCTGCTTGTTGGACATCACGACGCCGCGCTGGACCTTGCGCGCAGTGCGCCCCTCTTGCTGCGATTCGGTTTGCTGCGATTCGGTGCTCATCAGTTGCTGCCTCCGGCGGTAGCCGCCTGGCGTTCACGTTCGCCGAGAATGGTCAGGATGCGCGCAATCGTGCGGCGGATGACGCGGGCGCGAACCGTGTTGGTGCCGCTGGTCGCGGCGTCGCCCGAACCGTGGAAGCGCAGCTCGAACTGCTCCTTGCGCAGGTCGGCGAGCTGCGCCTTCAGGTCGGCGCTGTCCGTCCCACGGATCTCTTCGATGGCCTTCTTCATCGTTCTGTTAGTTGTGGCGCCTCTTCACCATGCGGACCTTGACCGGCAGCTTGTGCGCAACCCGGTTGAACGCCCGCTTGGCGACCTCTTCGGTGACACCGTCGAGCTCGTAGAGGATCGTGCCCGGCTTGACGACCGCGGCCCAGTACTCGACGTCGCCCTTGCCGGAGCCCTGGCGGGTCTCGGCCGGCTTCTTCGAGATCGACTTGTGCGGGAAGATGCGGATCCAGACCTTGCCTTCCGGCGCGTTGCGGCCACAGGCGATACGACCGGCTTCGATCACGCGCGCCGAGACCCAGCCGGGCTCGAGCGACTGCAGACCGTACTCGCCGAACGCGACCTCGTTGCCGCGCTGGGCCTCACCGCGGATGCGTCCGCGCTGCTGCCGGCGCCACTTGGTCCTCTTGGGCATCAACATGGGTCAGTCCTCAGTTCTGGTTCTGGGTCTCGATTGGGAAGCGGGTCTCGATCAAACGGCCGGGCGATCCGTGCTCGCGGTGCGCACCGGCAAGAGCCCGTTGGTGGTCTCACCAGGGCCGTATTCGCCCTTGAAGATCCACACCTTGCAGCCGAGCACACCCGACTTGGTGTGCGCCTGCGCAAAGCCGTAGTCGACCTGTGCCCGCAGGGTGCCACAGGGCACGCGACCCTTGCGGAAGTTGCCGACGCGCGACATCTCCGCACCTTGCAGACGACCCGCGACGCGGATCTTGATGCCCTTGGCACCGGCGGCCATCGAAGCCTCCGCGACCTTCTTGAGGGCGCGGCGGTAGTTGATGCGCTTGCCGAGCTGCTCGGCGATCGCCTCGGCGACCAGGTTCGCCTCGACCTCCGGCCGGTGGCTCTCGATGATCTTCATGCGCACCGGCTTGCTGGTCAGCTTCTCGA
>DRKG01000519.1 GCA_011051855.1 bacterium
CGCTCGACGGCCCGACGTTGCCGTTCGGATTCGCGCCGCTGGCGATCGACCGTTCGCTGGCGCTGCAACGCGCGGTGCGGTCCGGGCGCCCCGCCGAGTTCGCGATGGCGCTCGCAATGCCGCGGTAGCCCGACAGACCGCCGTGGTAATCTCGGCGGTCCATGCAGCGCCCCTCTTTCCTGTCGGACGACTGCCCACCGATGGGCATCTACGAGACTCTCTACGCGTTCCGGGACAGCTTCGGACGGTTCATGGGCACCGAGGGCACCCATCCCTGGTCGCAGGGCTTTCCGCTCACGACGCGACTTCCCGGCGGCCCGCCGCTGCCAGACCGGGTCGCGGTCACGCCGGAGGATCGCTTCTACCCGAAGGCGTGGGGCCACCCGCGCCTGCGCCAGGCGATCGCGCGCCATTACAACGACTTCTACGGCTCGCGCATCGACGAGGAGAACGTGATGGTGTTCGCCGGCGGCCGCCCGGGCATCTACGCGGTGCTCGCGTTCCTCAAGCCGCACGTCGAGGTGCGCATCGGCAACGTCGAATGGCCGGCGTATCTCGACATCCTGACGCAGACGAACACCGATTGGCGCGTCGTGCCGTTCACCGAGGAGAACGGCTTCCACCCGCCGAACGCGGCCTACTTCGACCGCACCGGCCTCAACGCCAAGACCCATCTGCTGCCGGTGATCTCCAATCCCGGCAACCCCACCGGCCACACCCGAGCCGGCAGCGAACTCGAGGAGCTGATCGCGCTCGCCGAACAGCCCAAGAGCGGCATCCTGCTCGACGAGGCCTACGAGATGTTCCACGCGTCGCAGGGCGTCAGCGGCATCCGTTACGTCAAGGATCTCGACAACAGCAACGTGTTCCTCGCCGGCGCCTGCACCAAGGGGCTGCAGTGCCCCGGCATCCGCATCGGCTGGATCATCGCCAGCAAGAAGAACATCGAGACGCTGGCGAACTACTCGAGCTTCGGCATGGGCGGCGTCAGCCACCCATCGCAACTGTATGCGGTCGAACTGCTCGAACCCGACCGCGTCGCGCAGGCGCGCGCGGCCGTCGACCGACACTACGGCATGCAACGGGCGCGCTACGGCGAAGCGTTCGCCAAGCTCGGCCTCGGCGTGTTCACCGGCGACGGCGGCTTCTACCACTGGCTGAAGCTGCCCGAGGGCCTGCACGCGAGTGAGCTCAACCGCCGCCTGTTCCGGCACGGTGCCGCGATCCTCGAAGGCAAGGACTGCGACATGGCGCGCCCGCACCAGAAGGACCCGGACTACGTGTCCCCCTACGCCGGCTGGTTCCGCTTCTCGTTCGGCCCACTGTCGCCCGACTCCTTTGCTTCGGACATCGAGATCCTCGGCAAGGTGCTGGCGGAGTATCGGGCGGACGTGGCGGCGGGGCGGACATGAGGCGGTCTCCGGGGCGCCCCGGCGCGGGGCTGGGCCGCATTCCTCCCCACCGCATTGCTCATACACTTCTCGCGGCAACGCCCCCCGAGTAAACTCGCCGGCAACCAGGAACCCATGGAGCAAACCCATGGAGCAATACGGATTCTTGCCATGCGCCTCATTGCCTCCCTGTTTGCCAGTCTCGTTTGCACCGGCTCGCTTCTCGCGCAAGGAACGACCTGGACCTCGTTCGAAGATCGCAAAGGCCACGCCATCGCGACCTCGCCGAACGGCGGCGTGCTGATGTTCGGCGGAGAATCCGTCGAACAACAAGGCAAGCTGCTCGGCGACACGGGCTCGCTCGCGAGCAACAACCAGACCTGGACCCGCGTCGCCAAGAACACTTCGCCAGCCCCGCGCACCAAGCACGCAATGGCGGCGGCCACGATGCTCGGCCAGCCGGTGTTCATCATGTTCGGCGGCTCGCGTGAAACCGCGACGCCGGGGGTGCAACAGCCGGTCAACGAGACCTTCTGCTACGAGGGCGGCAGTTGGGGCAAGGTCGATCCGCCGGCCGGCTCCCCCGTGCCCAGCGCCAGGACCGGCCACGCGATGGTCAGCGATCTGTGGCGCAACCGCGTCGTCATGTTCGGCGGCTTCGCCAGCGGCGTGCCGCAGAACGATCTGTGGGAGTTCGATCCGAACACCGGAACCTGGACCCAGATCCTCACCAACTTCGCGCCGGGTTCGCCGTCGCCGCGCTTCGGTCACACGATGGCCTTCGATTCGTTGAACGGCCGCATCTACCTGTTCGGCGGCTCGCCGTTCCTCGACGACACGTGGGAGTACGATCCCTACTCGCAATCGTGGACCAACATTACGCAGACGACGCGGCCGTGGCCGCGACTATACGCGGCGATGGGTTACCTGGCGGCCTTCGATCGCATCACGCTGTTCGGTGGCAAGGGCAGTTCGTTGAACGCACGGGATGACACCTGGATGCTGGATCCCTCGACCGGGGTGTGGACGGAGGTGTTTCCGGCAACGAGGCCCCCGGCGCGCTTCGACCACGCGGTTGCCCCAGACCAGTTCGGCACCCAGGTCGTCATGCTCGGAGGCACCGACGGCAGCCAGACGGCGCTCGACTCGACCTGGCTGTGGGACGGACAGAACTGGACCGAGGGCCTGCCGCCGCCGTCACCCCGCACGGGCGTCGCCATGGCCTACGATGAAGGGCGCGACCTGCACGTGGTGTTCGGCGGCCGCGACGTCACCAGCGGCGTCGACCTGGCCGAGACGTGGGAACTCGACGGGTTGAACTGGCACCAACGGAACCCGTCGTCTTCCCCGTCCCCGCGGGCCGACGCAGGCCTCGTCTTCGACGCGGCGCGCAACCGCACGGTCCTGTTCGGCGGCCGCAGCGGCGGCGAATGCGGAACCCCGCTCGGCGACACCTGGGAATGGGACGGTTCCGGTTGGTCACCGCGCGCGCTCGCAAACAACCCGCCGGCAGCGGGCGGCGTGCAGCCGGTGTTCGACAGCAGTCGCAATGTCGTCTGGATGTTGGTTGGCGCGGACATGTGGATGTACGATGGTATCGACTGGCAAGCGGCGGGATCCCCGGAGGGCCGCGCAGGCTTTGCCATGGCCTACGACTCCGGCCGAGAGAGACTCGTCGTGTTCGGAGGCGGTACGGTTTCCACCGGAGAGCAGGGCAGCGACACCTGGGAATGGGGCCCGCTCGGATGGCGACGAATCACACCGCCGACCGCTCCGACCGGTCGCCGCTACAACAACATGGTTTACGACCCCGTGGCGGGAGTCTGCGTCCATTACGGCGGCTACAACAATTCTTCTTTTGGCTTCCAAGACACGTATCTTTGGGATGGAGCGTCATGGCAAGCTTCGAGCGTCCATCCGGGTAGCCGCAGCGCTTCGCCCCTCGCATATTTCGCCGCCAGCCCAGGCGGCGTCCTGCAGTACGGTGGTGCCTACAATACAACTGCGTACGACCAGACTTGGCTGAGAAGCGGCGGCTCCTGGTCGCAACTGGCGCCACCGACCACGCCGCCACAGAAGTACTCGCACGGGCTCGCTTACGATCCGATCCGACAGGTGGCGGTCATGTTCGGAGGCAGGGATCCCGGCGCGATCCACGCCGACACATGGGAGTTCGATGGCACCGATTGGCAGCAAGTCCTCCCTGCTTCCGGGTCGCCCATGGGTCGTTATCAGCACGGCATGTGCTTCGACCCGTCCACGAACGAGGTCCTGGTCTTCGGTGGCTCGGACTCAGGCGGCAGCATTCGTGGCGACACGTGGAGTTGGGACGGCAGCACTTGGACCCTTCGTAATCCGCCAGCCAGCCCGCAAGCCCGCACCGGGCACGTAATGGTCCGCGCCGGATCGCGTGTTCTCCTGTTCGGCGGCCTCGCCGCAGTCGGCGGCATTCGCCTGAACGACCTCTGGGAATGGAATGGGAGCACTTGGACGCAACTCGACGCCGGGCCACCGCCTCCACGCACGGGTTATGCGGCGGCATTCGACAAAGCGCGCGATCGGGTGGTCATCTTCGGGGGGCGCTCGACCTGTGGTGGGGGCACGATCTTCAGCGACACCTGGGAGTGGACCGGCAGCGGCTGGCTGCAGCGCTTTCCATCGGTCTCACCATCGCCGCGCGAACGCGCCCGGATGACCTACGACGAAGCCCGCGGACGCATCGTGCTGTTCGGCGGCACCGACGGCAACAACACGTTCTCCGACACCTGGGAATGGGACGGGGTGGATTGGACCCAACGGCTGCCCACGCAATCGCCGGACGGCAGTTACGGCCATGGCCTGACCTTCGACCGCGCGCGTCGCCTCAGCGTCGCGTTCGGGGCCATGGGCACGTGGGACTACGGCCCGACAGACCCCGGCACGGTCGTATCCCACCCGACGTCTTCGGCCTGCGTCGGCAGCAGCGGGCCGATCACGATCGCCCCGACCTACACCACCGGTCCCTGGCTCGGCGATCCGATCGGTATCGACGTCACCAATGCCCCGCTGGTCAACATCGCGGTGATGATCTTCGGCTTCGACGACACGCTCTGGAACGGCATCTCGCTGCCATTCCCGTTGTTCTCGTTCAACTCACCGTTGTGCGAACTGAACATCGAAGCAGCGATCCTCGAGGTCGCTTTTCCCCTGCCGAGCCCCTACCTGAGCCCGGCGATGCCGAACACCACGTCTTTGGTCGGCACCAAGCTGTTCCTGCAGGGAGCATTCTTCGACGGCGGTCAGACCGGCCTGCCGCTGATCACCTCCAACTACCTCGAAATGTCGCTCGGCGCGAAGTAGGACGCGCCAACCGCCTACGGCAACTGTTCCTCGCTCACCCGCAGCTCTTGATCCGGAGGAGGAGGGAGCACCCGCCTACCCACACGATTCCCTGAAGACCCAACCCCAAAGCCCGCACGCCAGACTTCTTCACCGCCTCCTCCTCGACAGCAAGACTGCCGCAAGCGCCACGGCCACCGCACAAAGTCCCCCGAGGATCCATACAGGCCAAGGATCGTCATCGGACGGGGGGTGGACATCCAGCGCTACACCTGCGGACAATGCGGATTCCTTCTTGGCCTTCTCCCTGGCCCCATCGACGTCAGGCACACCAGACCTCTGCCATGCCTCTGCAATCACGTTCCGGACAAACTCCTCGACTGCCTCCGGACCTTCAAGCGCCACACTCATAGGTATCACAAGAGCCCGATTCCGATTGTCGAGCAATTCCGTAGCTGGGAATAGTTTA
>DRKG01000520.1 GCA_011051855.1 bacterium
AGTGCGCCGGTCCTGCCGGTTGCACCCGGCGAGTTCGTCCTGAACATCGCGCTGCCGGCGACGCCGAGCCTCGCCTACTCGGAGAACTTCTTCCAGTGGGTCGTGCTCGACTCGACCGCACCGGGCCTACTCGGGTTCACGCAGGCGGGCAAGACGGTGCTCTATCCATAGAGCCCCTCACCGGCGCTTGCGGGCGCGCCCCGGCGCATCCTGCTTGGTGCCGGCCTTGCGCGGCTTCTCGCGGTCCGGGCGCTGCGCCCGCAGCTTCTTCACGCGTTCCTTGTGCAGCGCCGGCTCCACCTTGTGGAACACGAACTGCATCTCGGTGCCCGGCTCCGGCAGCAGGTCCGTGGTCCACCAGTTCTGGTCGTCGCGGGCGCGCTCGTGCACCATCGTCGCCAGGTGGTTGTCCGGGGTCAGGTAGCAGACGCTGACCAGATTGCCCTCGAAATCGGCAATGTAGACCTCCGGCTCGCCCTTGTAGAGCTGCGCCATGCGACCGCCGAGATAGACCCACGCGCATTCACCGACCGGCTGCTGCGTCGTCAGGTCGAGCAGCAGATCCTCGACGCAGCATTCCACGTCCTTACCTGCCGGAGTCCGCCACTTGACCGTCATGTAGAACGGAACTCCCTTCGGTGGCGTGACGATCAGCGGATCCGCCCCCCGTTCGATCTCCTCGATCGTCGGCGGCGGCTGCTTTTCCTCGTAGGTGGCATTCGTGCCCTTCTGCAACCCGATCATCAGCAGGGCCGCGTTGAGCACGCTCGGCTTCGCCTCGGTCCAAAACACCGCCTCGTGCTTCTTGCCCCTGCGGTGGATCAGCAGGTACTCGATCGGGTCCGCCGGCTGGTTGACGACGACCGGCACCGTCACGGTCCGCGCCTTGGCGTCGATGACGATGCCCTGCTTGCGGAACGAAGCCATCATCTCCTGCAGCACGGCCTCGGGATCGGGCTGCCGCGGTTCCTGCCCGCCGGGCTCGCCGCCCTGGCAGACGGCACTCGCAGCAACCAACAGGAACGACAGTAGGGGTGCTCTCATCGGCCAGTCTTCTCTCGGTCTCGATTCAGGGTATCCAGGGTCGCGCGGTCGTGCCCGGCGAACTCGCGCACCAGCCGGGCGGCGGCATCTTCGCCGGACGCGAGCCACCGCATGCGATGCGGTGCCGCGCTCAGCGCCGCGAACGGGTCGCGGCCGCGCACGGGGTCGCGGTCGCCGAGCAGCCAGCGCGCCTCGCTGCGACAGAACGGCAGCCGCAGCAGCTCGCGCGCGGCCTGCCGGTAGAGCCGTTCCGCCCGCGCAAACTCGCCGCCGCGCTCGGCTTCGACCGCCAGCAGGAACGCGGCAGCGCCGTCCTCGCCGAGCGAATCGCCGTCGGCGAACTGCCACAAACGGGCGGTGATGCCACCGATGGTGCGCTGCAGGGCGGGGCGGATCGCCAGTGCGCGCCAGAGCACCTTCAGGCGTTGCCGCGAAATGTTGCGGTGGCGCGGGTCCGCCGCAACCGTGTCGACCACGGCCGAGAACACCTCGCGCGCCAGCAGCTCGTCGCAGGAGCGCAGGCGGTTGGCGGCCGCCTGCACCAGCGGGAACCCGAAGGTGCCGTCCGGCCAGCGCGCCACCAGACGCCGCTCGCCAGCGCCGTCGCTCAGCGGCATGCCCAGCACGATGGTCGCACACAGCTCCACGTCGGCCCGGGCCAACGGCTCAGCCATGCTGTTGAGCACCTCGTAAGGCAGCGCGTCCATGTGCGCCGGCAGCGGCCCCTCGACGATCGCCGCCCGCAACTGCTGCACGAGGTCCTCGCGGCGCGAACCGGCACTCAAGAGACGCACGGCGATCTCCCGGAGTTCCGCCGCCGCGGCGACCTCAGGCGGCGCATTCCACAGTCGCCACAGCCGCTCGGTGACCCGATCGGGACTGGCGGCAGCCACCCATTCGAGCAACGCGGCGGCGACGTCCGGGTCCTCGCTCGCCAGTGCCGCATCGAACAGCGACCGCACGTGCTCGTCGGTCAGGTCCGTGACGTAGTGGCGGCAACGCCGCAGGAACGTGGTCCCGCGATCGGACGCGTGTGCGACCAACGCATCGCGTTCGCGGCGGTCGCCGTGACCGACGAGCAACAGCCGCACCATGTCGAGTTTCTGCTGTTCCTCCGGATCGCGCGGCGGTTCGGGCGCCGATTCCGGCGCATCGGCGAGCACCGCCAACAGGTGCTGGTAGACGAATGGTTCGTCCCTCCGACCGAGCCACGCCAACAACTCCGACCACGAACGGCTGCGCCAAACGAGCGGCCAGACCCGCTGCAGCGCGTCCAGGTCCCCGCCGTGCAACAACGCCGTGACCACGTGCAACGGGGTGCGGGCGTCGGCGACCTCGACGTCGGCGAGCAGCTCGAGCAACGCCCGCTGGACCACGGGCTCGAGCCGGCGACGGGTGCGCAGCGAGCGCGCCGCGTCGTGCGCGACCGCAGGCCCGGCAAGAAGCCAGCGCGCCATGCGTTCGCCGGCCACGAGGTCGCCGGCGCGGGCGATGATGCGGCGCACGCGCCGTTCGGAACCGGCCGCGAGCATCGCCGCCAACACCGGTTCTCCGACCTGCCCGGCCTCGAGCAGCGCCTCGAAGGCCAGCTCGCGCACTTCCTCGTCCTCACCGTCGCGCATCAGCGCGAGCACCCGCTCGACGCGCGCCGGCCGGTCGATCGCGTTGCCCGCGTGGTAGAGCCACAGCGGATCGAGCGGGATCTGGCCGTCGAGTGCCGCGGCCACGCGCTCGGCGACCAGTTCCGGGCGGACCGTGTGCACGTAACGCAGCAGTTCCCGGCCGTGTGCGAAGGGCAGCGACACCGCCAATCCGAGCAGACTGCGCACCCCGCGCGGCGACAGGCGATCGAGCAGCGGGCCGAGCGAGCCGACTTCGGCCTCCCCTTGCAACAACGCTCGATGGATGCGGCCGACCAGCCGGTCGGCCACCCGCGCCGGCACCAATGCCGCGGCGAAGTAGAAGCCATCGCCGGGAGACTCGTGCGACAACGACGCGAGCAACGTCCCGGCCTCGGCCTGCGTCAGCGGCTCGCCTCGCGCGGCCAGCGCCAGCAGGCGGTGGTCGTAGCTGCGCCCTGGCCGCGCCGCCGCCTGTCGCGCGGCCCACTGCCGCGCCGCCGGCCGCGGCGCGCGCGCCAGTTCCTCGAGCAGGCGGTGCGCGGCGCGCGGATCGTCTTCGAGACCGGCAAGCAGGGGCCCGGGCATTCCAACCCATTCGTGTCGCACGATCGCAGCCGCGGTGCGGGCGAGCGCCTCGTCGTCACTCTCGAGCGCCCGCAGCACGACGGCCACATCGCCGGCATCGCGGTCGACGCGCGCATACAACTCGCGGCAAGCCTGCTGCGCGTCGCCGGGCACCGCCTGCGCCACCACTACATCGGCCAGCGACACGATCCCGAGCAGCAACCTGCCGACGAGCGATCCGGCTTCGTTCATCGCAGCACCCGCGGCAATCGATCGATGAGGTCGGAGGCAAGCAGGCCGTTCTGGCCGCACTCGCCGGCCGCGAGGTCGCCGGCCGCCCCGTGCACCTTCACCGCCAGACAAGCCGCCTCGAACGGTGCCACGCCGCGCGCCAGCAGAGCACCCAGCAAGCCGGCGAGCACGTCGCCCGCACCCGCCGTCGCCATGCCCGGGTTGCCGGTGTCGTTGGTGTAGACGCGCTCGCCGTCGCAGACCAACGTCGCCGCCCCTTTGAGCACCGCGACGCCACCGGCCCTGGCCTGCAGCGCGGTGACCGCCGCCAGGCGATCTCGCTGCACCGACGCCGTGTCGCTGCCGAGCAGCCGGGCGGCCTCGCCCGGATGGGGCGTCGTCACCAATCCCCCGCCCGCGGCGATCGGCTGCGCCAACGGTGCCAACGCGTTGAGGGCGTCGGCATCGAGCACCAGCGGCACGCGCACGGCAGGCAGCAATCCGCGCAGCAGTTCCCGGGTCGAGTCGCCGGCACCGAGGCCGGGGCCGGCCACGACCGCACTCGCGGCGGCGATCCCCGCCGGGACTCCGTGCGCGTCACGCGCGAAGGTCGTCGCCTCGGGCACGGCCAGCGGGAGCAACGACCGCAGCGGTGGCGGCAACCCCACGGAAACCAGTCCGGCGCCGCCGCGCAGCGCCGCGCGCGCGCACAAGACGGCCGCCCCCAGCATGTCCGCCGACCCCGCGAAGATCGCAACCCGACCGAAGTCACCCTTGTGCGCATCCGGCGCGCGCGGCGGCAACGCCGGCACTTCCCGCACTTGCTTCATGCTCGCTCCCATGCGAACGCGCAGCGCACCTCGCCGACCGGCCTGCGCTGGGTGTTCCTGACCGGCACCTGCCAGAACCTCTGCAACGGCGCCGGCACGCCGGCCACAGCCTCGCCGAATGCCCCGAGCCAGCGCAATAGATCGACGACCACCGGCTGGTAGCCCCGCTCCGCGCCGTCGTCGACCTTCACCGCGATCCCCAGTGCCCCCGGCCAACGCCGGCGCGCGGGGTCGGCCGACAACGCGACCACGTAGACGCCTTCGGCGCCGTTCTTGGCGAACGAGCGCCCCGGCCAAGTGCCCACCAAGGCCGTGCACAGACGCCCTTGCCCGGCGAGCATCGCGGGGGCTTCGCCGACGGCTGCGAAGATCGAACGGCATGCAGCCGCTCGAACGGGTGCCAGGCCATCGGGGTTCGCCATCCGACAAAAAGCCCGCGCCAACCCCCGCAGCGGCAAGCGAAACGTCGGCGCGCCGCAACCGTCGAGGCCGGTCGGCAGCGGCCCGTCGAGTCCGGCCATCTCGGCGACGGTCGCGTGGACCAGTCGCTGCGCCGCACTCTCCGGCTGCAGATAGTCGCCCAGTTCGTCGCCGCACTCCCGGGCCAGGTACAAAAAGCCCGCGTGCTTGCCGCTGCAGTTGTTGTGCACCTTCTCCGGCGAAGCGCCGCGGCGCAGCATCGCCAGGCGCGCCTCCTTGGCGAACGGCGCGTGCGGACCACAGCCGAGCCGGTCTTCGTCCAGCCCACCGCGAGCCAGCAGCGAGCGCACCGCCGCGACGTGCTCATCGGTGCCGTCGTGGCTGGCGCACAACACCGCCCGTTCGGCCGTCGACAGCGCCAACCGATCGACCACGCCGCGCTCGAACAGCGGCAGCGCCTGCAGTGGCTTGACGGCCGAGCGCACGAACACCGGCGCCGCCACGTCGCCCACTTCGAGCACCGGCTCGCACTCGTGCCAGACCGCCACGGCCCCGCGGTGCCAGGACTCGACCTCCCCGCTGCGGGTGACGATGGAGAGCACGGGATTCGGCGCCGTCTGCACGCACCCGTTATAGACGGGAGCGGCAGCCGCTTGGAGCATCGGCGGCGGTTCGCTACCGTGCTCGCATGAGCAACAAGCAGATCGTCGTCTACAGTGGAGCCGGTTGAGGCGCGTGCACGCAGGTGAAGGACTACCTCACCGGCAAGGGCCTCGAGTTCGAGGTCAAGGACATCCACAACGATGACGCCGCCCGCGACGAGATGGCCGAAATGGGCATGATGTCGATTCCGGTGACGGTGATCGACGGCGGCGAGCCGATCGTCGGCGCGAACTTCAAGGCGATCGATCGTGCGCTCGCCTGAGCCGCGCCGTGGCACCGGCTCCGCACACGGCCTATAACGAACCCGTCCATGGATCTGGTCGAAGTCGAACTGTCGCGTGTGGTGATCCACCAGAAGGGCGATCAGCAGTACATCCACCTGCGCGAACGGCACGGCCCACGCGGCTTCCCGATCGTGATCGGCTACAACGAGGTCGAGGAGATCAACCGCAAGCTGTGCGGTGTCGAAACGCAGCGACCGCTGACCCACGACCTGGTCGGTCGCATCCTGAGCAGCACGGGATACCGCCTGCACCGCGTGATCATCTCCGAACTGCGCGAAGGCACCTTCTACGCGACGCTGGTCCTGCGGCCGCGCGACGAGGGCACCTCGGGCCAAACCGGCGAACGCACCGTCGACTGCCGTCCTTCCGACGCAATCGCACTGGCGGTGCAGACCGGCGCGACGATCCACGTCGCCCGCGAAGTGTTCGAAGCGGTCGCCGTCGACTGAGCGCGATTCTGCCCAGCTCGGGGGTGTTGCCGGCGCGCGCTGCCGGCTAGCGTGACGCGACCGCGCGACCGTCGCGCCCGGTGGGATGGCCGAGCGGCTGAAGGCACCGGTTTTGAAAACCGGCGAGGTTTGCGCCTCCGGGGGTTCGAATCCCTCTCCCACCGCCAGTTCTCCACAACCTCGCCCGCGATGTTCCTGACCCGACACTTCGTCTTCGTGCACGTGCCGAAGACCGGCGGCAACTTCGTGCGCAAGATCCTCGCCCAGCACGCGCCGCCCGACTGGCAGTTGCAGGAACTCGAGGACCATGCCACCTACGAGCGGATCCCCGCCACGCACACGGAGCTGCCGCGGCTGGCGCTGGCGCGCAACCCGTTCGACTGGCACGTGTCGTGGTTCCACTTCCAACAGAGCAACTTCCAGCAGGGCATCCCGAGCGAGTTCTTCACCCGGATCAGCGACGGCGGCCGCCTCGACTTCCAGGCGACGATGCGCCGCGCCTACACCGGCGACGGGCCGCTCGCGCGCAGCGCCGGCGCGCTGACCCAGACGCTGTTCGACATGCTCGGGCAAGGCCTCGAAGGCGCCACTGTGGGCAAGGTCGAACAGATCCGCGAAGACCTGCTGGGCATGTTCTCGGCGTGCGCCGACGTGCCGCCGGCGATGG
>DRKG01000521.1 GCA_011051855.1 bacterium
ACGACGAGTTCGCCGAGGCCCTGTCAACGCAGCGGTTCCGCACCATCGAGAACGCGGCCAGCGAGGAAGTCTCGGTCGGCTGGGTGACCCCGGCCGATCCGACCGGGGACAGCTTTGCCGTCGAGGACCTCGACGGCGGCCTCGGCACCTGGCTGCGGTTCCGCATCGACAAGAAGTCGATGCCGGCGAAGTGGCTGCAGATCCATCGCGACGCCACCGAGAAGGCGCGCGGAAAAAAGCTGTCGGCGAAGGAACGGCGCGAGCTCAAGGACGAGCTGATGGAGCGCTACCTGCCGCGCGTGCTGCCGACGGTGACGCTGGTCGACGCGCTGCTGTTCCACGATCGCCGCACGGTGTTGCTGTTCGCGACCAGCGCGGCCCAGCGCGAGGCCTTCGGCAAACTGTTCTTCGAAACCTTCACGGTGCAGCTCGAGCCGGCCGACCCGCTGCAGCGGGGCCTGCACGCCGACCTGTCCGACGAGCAGAAGTACGCACTCGAACGCCTCGAACCGATCCGCTGGCCGGACACCACGCGCGACGAGCGACGACCGCCGCGCTCCGCCGAGACTGCATCGACCGTCGAGGAGGTGGCCGAATGAGCCCGACGCAACACGGCGCCGAAAGCCACGGCTTCCTCGGCGAGGAGTTCCTGACCTGGCTGTGGTACCGCTGGGAGACCGACGGCGGTGAGTTCACGTTGACCGGCGGACGCGTCGTCGGCGTGGCGCTCGATGACTTCCTGGCGTTCGCCGCCCGCACCGAAGACGACACCGAACAGACCCTGCGGCGCGGCTTGCCGACGCGCACGGCCGAAGCCCGCACGGCCCTGCAGCAGGGCCACCGCCTGCGCAAAGCACGCCTGCTGATCGCCGAAGGCGAGCGGCAATGGACCGCGACGCTCGACGCCCCGACGATGACCTTGGCCGGCGTCAAACTGCCCGAGGACGCCGAGGAGTGCGAATCCGAGGTCGATCGCACCCACGACCGCGCCGCCAACTGGCTGGCCTTGCACGAAATCGTGCAGGGCCTCTACGGCACGTTCCTGAAGGAACGCCTGCGCCCCGACTACCGCGAGACCGCCGCCGCCGCCCAAGCCACCTGGATGAGTACCGAACCCGGTTCAAACAACAACCTCGCCGGGAATACCTCCACGGTCGCCGGCGACTGAGTCGCGCGCATAGACGATCCCCAGCGCCTCCTTGGTCAGGCGCGCGGCGAGCACGGCGAAGGCCTCGTCCTCGGTCGCGAGACGCCGCGCCGCGGCGACGACCTTGCGCGCCCCCTGCTGGCTGACCGCGAGCAGCCGAGCGACCTCGTCGAAGCTCGCGGCTGACACTTCCCGCAGGAGCAGCGCCAGCAGTCTGCGCCAGCGCGGCCGCCATTCCCCCGGGTCGCCACCCCCGGCCGCGCGAACGACCCCCGCGATCACGTCCACCGGCACCAGCGGAACGCCCGGCAGCGTGCCGTCGGCGAGTCGCGCCTTGCGGCGGAACCACCGCACGACGGCGGGCGCCTGCGAACGGAGCAGGGACTCGGTCGCGTCGGCGGGCACGTTGCCGCCGCGCGCGATGCGCGCCTCGACGAGGCGGGAATGCGCGTCGGCAAAGCCGGCCAGGAACGCGGCACCATAGGCATCCGCGCGCGACTCCCCCTGCCTCCGTTCGTCCTGCACGATCTCGTCGACCCAGTCGCGGGCCAACCACGGCGGGCCATCGCCAAACATGTGGTGGCGGCAACTGGCGAACGGGTAGTCCGCCGGGTGCTCGGCCAGGCGGGCGGCGGTCGCGTTGCGATCGATGTAGCCGATCAGCACGCGGCGGTAACGATACGATTCGACCAGCAGCGACGTGAACCTGCCGCGCAGCAGCGGACCATCGCGCTGACGCGTGCGGTTGAACCGCCGCACGTAGCCGAGTTGCAGTTGGTGCATGGCGCGTGACATCTGGCCGTTCGGGCTCCGCACCAACAGATGGAAGTGCGTCGTCAGCACCGTGTAGGCGTGGACTTCGATCCACCTGCGGCCAGCAACTTCCGCCAGCCGGTTGAGGAAGTCCCGCATGTCGGAGCGGGTCTCGAACATCGTCCGCCGCGCAACGGCGCGATTGAATACGTGGAACCAATCGCCGGGCTCGTCGCGTCGGGGTCTTCTCGGCATGCGCACCTCCACGGGGAGTGCAGCGTGGCGCGCGACTTTGGAATCAGTCGGGCCTTTTTCCCGGCGAGGTTGTTGTTTGTACCCGGTTCGGTACGGGTCAAGCTCGCAGGAGCCGACGCACCGCGCGCTGCACGGCGTCGACCGCCGCACCGAGTTGCCACTCCCCACGATCGCGATCCCCGGTCCAGTTGCTGATCGCGCGCACGTGCAGCAGCGGCAGCTCGAACTGCCGGCAGACGAGAGCGACCGCGGCCCCTTCCATGGTCTCGACGTCCGCCCCGGTGCGCGCGCGCAGGCGTTGCGAGGCGGCGTCGGTGCCGCTGCAGGTGCTGACGGTCGTGCCCCGCACGATCGGTGCCGCGAGCAGTTCTCCGGCCGCGGCACCGAGCCGCGGGTCCGCCGGAAACGGGCCGACATCGGCGAGTTGCATCGCCCCCAGATCGAGGAAGCCATCCGGCGTGTCGACGCCTTCGTCACCGAACCCGTCGCTGCCGACGATCGCGAGGTCGCCGATCGCGGCGGGCGGCGCGTCGGCGCGGTGGCGCGCGGGAAAAGCGCCGGCGACCCCGAACAGCAGCACGGCGCGGGTGTGCGGCCGTTCGCGCACGAGTCCGGCGCAGCGCAGCGCCGCCGCGACCTTGCCGACACCGAGCGCCTGCACGCCCAGGTCCTCGAGGCCGTGCCCCTCGATCGGTGCGGCGTGCAGCAGTGCGAACTCCGCCAGGGGAATGCCCGCGAGCAGCCGGCTCATCTGCCGGTCGCCTGCCACAGGAATGCCTGCAAGTTGTGCACGCAGCGGCAGTCGACGTCGTCGTCGACGTCGTCGAGCTCCTGCAGATCACGGTAGGATGCGAAGTCGTGAGGCACCATGGGCGTCACGATAGCAGGACGAGAGCGGCGAGGCGGAACGTGGACGAAGCCGCGGCGTGTCGCCACCGTGATGCGAGTAGCCCGACTTCGGACGGACGGCGGGTTCGCGCCGGGTTCGGGGTAGCTTGTGGCCGTGACGAACGACACCCAGCACTGCTCCCACTTCGGCCGCTGCGGCGGCTGTTCGCTGCTGGACGTGCCGATCGCGACGCAGTTGGCGAACAAGCAGGCGCGCGCCGCGGCGCTGTTGGCAGAACACCTGGACGGCCGGGCTCCGGAGATCTCGTTGCCCCCGCGGCCGCCGCGCCACGACCGGATCTCGATCCTGTATCCGGTGCAGCCGCGCGGTCGCGGCAAGGCGCTCGGCA
The DNA here is from genome assembly GCA_011051855.1 of bacterium. Taxonomy (GTDB): domain Bacteria; phylum Planctomycetota; class UBA1135; order UBA1135; family UBA2386. The sequence continues at coordinate 3,394 of DRKG01000521.1, forward strand.
TCTACCGAGCCGGCACCCACCAGGTCGAAGCGATCCACGATTGCCGGATCCAGCACAAGGCGCTGACGCGCTTTGGCGTGCGCGCCGGCGAGGTGCTGGCGCGCAGTCCTGTGCCGGCCTACGACGAGACGAACGGAACCGGCGTGCTGCGCGCGGTGCGCGCACGGGTCATGCCCGGCACCGGCGAACTGCTGGTCGGCGCAGTCGCGACGACCTCGCGCTTCGCCCACCGCGATGCGCTGATCGCGGCGCTTGCCGACGCCGCCAGCGACCTGCGCGACGACCAGGGAAGGCCGCTGCAACTCGTCGGTACGCTGCTCAACGTCAACGAACGGCCGGGCAACGCGCTGCTCGGCGATAAGACGATCGCGCTGTTCGGCCAACCGTGGCAGCACGACCGCGTCGGTGATCTCGCGCTGCGCGTGCACTTCGAGAGCTTCTACCAACAGCACCGCCACACCGAGGCGGTGCTGTTCCGCCCCGCGCTCGAGCTGCTCGGCGACGTCGCCGGCCTGCACATCGTCGACGGCTACGGCGGAGTCGGCACGTTCGCACTCCGGCTGCTGCGCGCCGGTGCCGCGCACGTGACCTTGATCGAGAGCGCTCCGACCGCCGCCGCCGATGCACGTTGGAATCTGGCCGAGAACGGCTTCGACGAGCGCAGTGAAGTGCGCGCACAGCCGTTCGGCCAAAGCCCGTTGCCGGCGTGCGATCTCGTCGTCGCCGATCCGCCGCGCAAGGGCCTCGGCGCAGACGGTGCCGATGCGATCCTGGCCGCCGCGCCACCGCGGGTCTTGCTCGTGTCGTGCGAACTCGAGGCACTGCAACGCGACCTCGACGCGCTGGCCACCGCCTACCGCGTCACCGCGCTGCGCCTGTGTGATCTGTTCCCGCACACCGAGCACATCGAAGCGCTTACGCTGCTCGAACGACTCGGCTGACGGTCCGGGGGCCCTTGTGCGAATCAAGCGGCTCGGATAGCTTCCAACAGACTTGAGAGCAAGGAGGCCTCATGACACCTGACAAGGAAGGAAGGAAGCACTCCTGACCGTCCTGCTCGCCACCCCATGCGCCGCACAGTTCACTGGTAGCTGGGAAATGCCGTTCGACCACCGCGTAAGCACCGCGTCCAATCCGGTGGCTTCGGCAGCGGACCCGGGGACCCCGTTCGGCGGCCTCGACAACATGGTGTTCTACACGTTCGGTCCCCCAGGCACCCCCGGCATCCCCTCGGATGGCCGACGGCCGATCCACCGGTGACGCTGC